>JALEZT010000093.1 GCA_022772725.1 Eubacterium sp. | reverse complement strand
ACAGCGAAAACTTCAAAAGTCGCTTTAATTCTGCATTTTTGGCAGGTTCGGATTATTCTTTATTGCCTATTCAAAATCATATCAATAATTTGCGAATCCGTGCGCAAATCAAATTTTCTTGCAAACATTGCGGGCGAGGCTTTTATTAACGGGTAATCCTCTTTCTTGAAAATATACGGATTGCCCCTCTCCCAGTCAATAAGGCGCGCGCACGCAAGATGATTATTATTGCAGTTTGGCATATAAAGATTATCTTTGAACGGAGAATTGAGCAAGGCGGTTTGAATAAACACCTCGTCTGCACAATATGAAAGCCGGAAAAGCTCCTCATATTCCACCATATTATCAGCAATAAAGTGCGCAAAAGCACCCGTTATGCTAAACCAATTACAACCCTTTTGAACGGAAATATTTTTATTTTTAAGGCGGTTTATATGAAGCATTTGCTGAACACGAAGCGCCGCCTGCGCAAGAATTTTATAAAAAAGATTTCGCTTTTTCCTAAACAAATGATAATACTTTATTCTGTTTACGGAGGCGTCTGCGGTTTCGTTATGAGTGAAATGGATAAATTCCTTCCCGTTGTTTTCATCAAAAAAGGAATGAATTTCATCGTTTGATTTTATCGGCAGATCAACGCCGGAAATTAAATGATAATAGGTGTAGGGCTTATTCGGATTTTCTTTTTTTACCGCCGCTTCAAGCAAAAGCATTTCCGCCTTAACCTGACTGAAATCTCCCCAGGTTATTTTTATTCTTTGAGTAAAATAAACAGAGGAACGCTTTGCAATTGACTTAAAATGCTCAAAATCAAAATCCTTAACCTTTTTATCAATATGTATATAAATATCGTTTCGCTCATCATCGAGCGCGGCAATAAGCCTTTCCAAGAGCTCAAACTGATTATGCGCAATTATCATATACGCATGCATAAAAACAACTCCTTAATTATGCATTTTTTTGCAAAAGCGTTTCATTAAATAAGAATCAACATTTGAAACCATCTTTTTAAATATAACAGATAACGCAATGGTTGCCGCAAAGCTTATAACCACAAATAAATAAGTATTTGTTATATTAAGTTTAAGCAAAACAAGCATAGGAATTCTCATTAATATGTATATTTCAAAAAGGTGCTTACCTAAAAATGAAAGTATATTATTTGATATGCTGATTTTCATCGTTATAAAAACAACTATAATCGGCATAAGCAAAAGCTGAATTTCATAACAAATAATATTTGTACGCAGCAAATGGCATATTGCAAAAACCGTTAATATAAAGATAAGAGTTAAATAATACGAAAAAGGCTTTTTTGAAAAGAGCTTTTGCAGCTTTGATTTATACAGTGAAAAAGACATTCCGATTGTGTAGCACAAAACACTATCGAACCACCAAGCCTCTCCTTTTTTCAGAAACGAAAGCACAATTATATACACCAATGTTAAAAGTGCAACAATACTTACAGCAAGGCCGTTTTTATTTTTTATTAATGAAAATGAAATAAAAGTGAACAGATATAAACAAATTATCGCAAATATATACCAATTACTGTTTCCAATGGAATCCCAAGCAAAAAAAGACAACACAATTTTGCTTAAGCTCCACTGTCTGTATGTTCCCAAAATCAATCCAAGCAAAGCATAAAGAAATATTGCCGCCAAAAAATTAATCCAAGTTATAAAAATTCGCTTAAAGGGAATCGCCTTAACATATTCTTCGCCCTTACTTTTTATTGCTTCCATAACTCCATAGCCCGAATAAAACAGGAACATAACAACCACACCCTGCCCTAAATGGCTTTGGAAAATACTATAAGCCCTATTTAAAATATCATTAGAATATGAGCTGAATGCCGATAAATAATTTAAAGAGTGGCTTAAAAATACTAATAAAATAAAAACGCCTTTAATAGAATTTGTTTGATTTATATCGAGATAATTCTGATTATATCCCGATAAAACAGGCTTTGCGGTTTTTATTTTATATAACGAAAGCATAAGCACGCAAAACAGAAAAAAGGTCATAACAAAAAGCACCCTTTCATAATTTATTTATGATATAATCTGCAACACGCTTTGCTGAATTATTGTCTTTAAAATCGTGAATAAATGAAGCAACATTTTTTCTTTCCATTGAAAGCTTGTCTTCGCCCCTTGCCGTTTTCTCTATAAAAGAGCATAACTCCGACGGAGTGTATATTTTTTCTCCGCCTGCCATAACCGTATCGGTATCTATTGCGAAGCCTTCAAGCCTTTTATATTCCTCAAAATCCTCCCAGCACAGCCCTATCGGCTTATCGCAGAGGAGAAAATCGTAATAAACAGAGGAATAATCCGTTAAAAGAGCATCGCATGAGCCGAGCAGACTGTAATTATCAACACCTCTTAGCTTTAAAAAATCATCATTTATGAATACAAGGTTGCTTAAATTATACTCCTCGATTTTTGAAACATCCTGTGCCGGATGAGGCTTAACAATTATTAAAAC
>JALEZT010000056.1 GCA_022772725.1 Eubacterium sp. | reverse complement strand
CCGTCCGTTAACTCAAAGCTTAAGGATGTTATTGCAAAGGCAAAGCAGAATAATGTTCCAAACGATAATATTGAGCGTATGCTTAAAAAGGCGGCAGGCGAAACAGGCGGCGCAGATTATGAGGAAATTCTTTATGAGGGCTATGGTCCGAGCGGAGTTGCCGTTATTGTTGAAGCCTTAACAGATAACAGAAACCGCACCGCAGGCGAGGTTAGGCATTATTTCGACAAGGCAGGCGGAAATATGGGAACAAGCGGCTCCGTTACATTTATGTTCAGCCGCGAGGGCGTTATTCTTATTGAAAAGGAAGATGTTGACGAGGACGCTCTTATGATGGACGCACTTGACGCAGGCGCAACAGATTTTATTACCGATGACGAAGATGTTTTTGAAATCAGAACAGAGGCAAACGATGTTGGCGCAATCCGTGATGACCTTGAAAAGAAGGGCTATAAAATTATTTCAAGCGACCCGGCATATATCCCATCAACATATACGCGCCTTGAAAACCCCGACGATATGATGAAGATGAGCCGAATGATTGAAATGTTTGAAGAAAACGACGATGTTCAGGCAATTTGGCACAACTGGGAAAACGAAGACGAATACGAGGGCTGAAAATCATAAAAAACTGCTCCGCAGGAAATCTCCTGCGGAGCTTTTATTATGCAGATAAATTATTGTATTTTTCTAAATCGGGAATTACCGTAACAAATGAAACTCCACGGGTTTTTGCATTAACATAAACGATAACCTCGGGATAAGGTGCTCCGTCGGTCAGTGGCTCTGCGTCGAGTACAACCTCCCAGCAATATTCGGGGGCCTTTTCATATTGATAGCTTTTAACATCATTTTTAATCGCTGAATAATAATTAAATGACCTACCCCATTGAACACAATTGTTTGAAAAGTCAATATTCTTCCAAAGGATTGTTCCTTCTTTACCTGTTTCGGAAGCTTTTTCCGAAGCCGGTGTAAAGCTGTATTTAGCAGAGTCATTATAATACTTACTGTTTTTCGATTCCTCTAATGCAATTTTCTCGGCTTCCTCAGCAGTTATATAACCGTTCGGCAAATCTGCTCTGATATTGTATTCTGCATCAAGCAAATCATTTATCTCGCCCGTTGAAGTATTGAGAGAGCGATATATTATATCCTGCCCTCCTGCGCAGTTCAATATCATTACATTGCTTTCGGTTATAAATGACGGAACAGCTAAGCCGCTGAAAACAAGTGAAAAGCTGCTTTCATCATAATTACCGTTTTTGTCAATAACAATTCTGTAAAGCCTTTGTTCATTTATTGCAGAGCCGTTATCTGCTTCAATATCCTCAACCGTTGAAAGATAAAGAGCGTTATTAATGTATGCAACAGGCTCTAACTCTGTGTTTGTTTTAAAGATTTCTCTTTTTTGGTTATCACTTGCCGTAACAAATAACGAGCCATTTTCAAATGTAAATCTATTGCCGTCAACAGAGCATTCATAATTGATTTCATCTTCGGCAGAACATTCAAACGGCTTAAACTCCTCGGGAAGATTAAGCACCGCCGCCTCATTTAAATTTGAGGAAGCGCTGTTGATTTCTTCCCCCTCCTGCGAAGCCGAACAGGCAGTTAATGAAAGCAAAAATAATACGGATAATAACAGAATTATGAATTTTTTCATAAACAAATCAACTCCTATTTTTCAATCAAAATACAACTGTTCTATCTTTTAATATAAGTTAAAAGCATATATTTGTCAACGCTTAAAGAAATAAAGGACCGATGAAATTATCGGTCCTTTTAACTAATTACGCATTAATTTGTTGCTTCTTCTTTACTATCTGCCTTGGGCTTTTCGGCAACAACCTTTTTGAGCATTTCCTTTTCTTCCTTCATTGCCTTTGCTCTGCTGTCTTTTTCGCCCTTCGTCATTTCCTCATAAACGGCGGAAACGGTATCAACATCGCCCTGCGAAATAATTTTGCCGTGGTCAAGGAGAATAGCCGTGTCGCAAATTGCCTTAACCTGCTCAATGCTGTGGGAAACGAAAAGAACCGTTACTCCGCTTTCAAACATAGACTGAACCTTTTTAAGACTTTTTGTTCTGAACTTTGCGTCGCCTACCGAAAGCACCTCATCAAGAATGAGAACATCGGGGTCAACCGCAGTTGCAATTGAAAAGCCGAGACGGGCCTTCATACCCGATGAATAGTTTTTAAGCGGAACATCAATGAAATGACCGAGCTCTGAAAACTCAACAATTTCATCATATTTAGACTGAATATATTCCCTTGAATATCCAAGGATAGCACCGTATAAAAAGATATTTTCCTTGCCCGAATAGTTTGGGTCAAAGCCTGCTCCGAGTTCAAGAAGCGGAGCGATAACGCCCTGCTTTTCAACCTTGCCCGAGGTTGGCTTATAAACTCCGACTATTGTTTTGAGCAGCGTGCTCTTTCCTGCGCCGTTAAAGCCGAGGATTGCATGGTGCTCGCCCTTTTTAACCTCAAAATTAATATCCTTTAAAGCGTCAAACTTTTTATATTCAAGCTTTCCCTTTAAAAACTTAATTACATATTCTTTAAGGTTGTCCACCTTTTCCTTATTAAGATTGAAGGACATTGTTACATTTTGAACGGAAATAGCAACATCTTCACGCATAGTAATCACCATAGCCTTTCGGGTGAAATAATTATTTTCCTTTTCGTTTTAATTTCCAAACTGCCGAAATCAAAACGATATAAACAAGAACTGCCGTTACGCTGACCAAAAAGAAGCCTGCAATCGAATAATCAAAATGGCTTTCAAGAGCACAAAGAAGATATTCGGGATAAACGGACGGCTTGAAGCTTTTGAATTTAAAAAACAGAGCAACTGAAAGCGCAAAACCCGCAAAGCCCGCCGAGCCTGCCGAATAGGCAATAAATCGGAGTGCTCTGTATCTTTTTCTGCCCACATAATAAAGTATTACGGCAACAATAACGGATAAAACGCCGAAGGCGCAAATAATTATATTTAACGCCAGCTTGATTATTTCGTCTGCACGGGCAATCTCGCTTAATCTGCCTGCTTCAACACAATCGCAAATATAAGCGTTCAACTCGTCTGAAATTGCCTTAACCTTTGCCTGAACGCTCTCGCTTTTAGCATTTTCTCCCGAGCGTTCAAGAGAAATCAACACCTGATTTTCAAATTCGGCACAAACCTGTTGGGCATAAACAGAATAATTTTCAAAGGCATCTCCTTCGGAAAGATTAAACTGCTTATAAGCATAGGATGAATTAATCTTATCAACATCATCATAACCGATAACATCATAATAATCAACATCAATTGAATTTTCAAGGCATTTATCGTCAATAAATGTGCCTATATATTCAAGCATGCTTCGGTTATACGAATAAGAGGTAAACGCCTGCGCTATACTTTTCGGATTAAACGCAACCGCTCTTAATCCCGTGCAAACAAGCGCAATTATGAGAAACAAAGAAAGAAAAAACGACAAAACATATTTAACTGCGGCTTCGCCCTTTGTGTCTGCAATAACACGGGAGCTGTGATTTGAGCTGCGGTGGTAATCCGTATTAAATCTTTTAGCCATTACTGCGCCCCCTTTTCAAGCTGCAAGGAGGCTTTGCCAACAAGCTGAGCAAGCACGAAGCCCTCGTAATTTCCCTTAATTGAATTTTCACTTTGAGTGCAGGCAATAATCAAATCGGCATCACTGCCCTGCGGATTATCCGTTACGGCAACAACCCTGTATTCATACTGCGTATCATCGGTTTTAACAATTATACTGTTTCCCTGTGAAAATGACGCAAT
>JALEZT010000022.1 GCA_022772725.1 Eubacterium sp. | reverse complement strand
AGGTTTGGCGCACCTGCTTAACATTTGTTATTCTGTCGTTAGCGATTTTTTCTTTAAGATTTTTTATAATCCTTTCGGCAGTAGGATAGCCGACATCGCCCATAATAAGTATTTCTTCAATCTCATCAAAGAGCTCGTCCGTTATCTCCTCGTAAGACTCAACAACCTCTTCAATTTGAGCGGTTATTCCCTCTTCTCTTGTTTTTTTCAAGCCTTTTCTGAATTTATCAAATAATCCCATAGCAACTCCTAATTATTCAAGACCCATTTTTTCGGCAAGCTCTGCGGATTGCAGTTCAAGAAGCTTTGAAACACCCTTTTCCTGCATAGTTACACCGTAAAGAACATCTGCCTCCTCCATAGTTCCTCGTCTGTGGGTTATGGAGATAAACTGCGTTTTATCCGTCATTTTTCTCATATACTTTGCAAAGCGTTCAACATTAAC
The DNA here is from genome assembly GCA_022772725.1 of Eubacterium sp. GTDB lineage: Bacteria > Bacillota > Clostridia > Oscillospirales > Acutalibacteraceae > Eubacterium_R. The sequence continues at coordinate 23,411 of JALEZT010000022.1, read as the reverse complement.
ATCATCAAGCGCCGCCTCAACCTCGTCATAAATACAAAACGGTGCGGGCGTTACCTTTAAAACGCTGAACAAGAGCGCCATTGCGGCAAGCGACTTTTCGCCGCCCGAGAAAAGATTGATATTCTGAACGGATTTTCCGGGAGGCTGAATTTTAATTTCAATCGGGCTTTCAAGGCAGTTATCGGGCTGTTCAAGAATGATTTCGCCCTTTCCGCCGCCGAAGAAATCGGCAAAGGAAGCCTTAAATTTCTCATTGATTTTATTGAACTGTGCAAGGAATTTTTCGCTCATTGAAGCGGTTAAATCCTCGATAATTCTGTTTAACTCCGCCTTTGATTTTTCAATATCGTCTATCTGCTCTTTAAGAAATTCGTATCTTTCGGAAACCTCTTTATACTCCTCAATTGCACCGACATTGATTGAGCCGAGCTTTTTAATTTCAACCTTAATTTCGTGAAGACGCTTCTTTGCGGCGCTCATATCGTCAATAACAATATTCAGTGATTCCGCCTCACGCCTTGTTAATTCATACTGCTCAAAGAGCATATCGTTTAACTCGTCATACTCCTTGCGCATTGCGATTTTGCGCTCGTCAAGACGAACAATTTCGCCCGAAAGCTTTTCGCGCTCCTGCCCCTTATTTCTTTCAAGAGCTCTTAATTCAACAGAACGCTTATCAAAGGAATTACGCTTTTCGATAAGCTCGCTGACCTGATTTGAAGAGGAGCCTGCCTTGCTTCTGAGGTCTTCTGCCTCTTTTTTAATCTCGTTTATTGAATTATTCAGAGCTTCGTTTCTGCGCTCAAAATCGGCAATTTCCTCTTCAATGGATTTAACTCTGCTTTGCTGGTCTGCCTTGCGCATTTCAAGCTCTTCTATTGAAAGCTTTGCGGCTTCGCTGTCTCTTGCAAGAGAAACAAGCTCAAGATTTATTCTTTCCGTTTCGGCGCGCAGAGCGTCTCTTTTTTCAAGAACATCCTTTGCACTTCCCGCAACCTCGCGAAGACCTTCCTCTGCGCTGTCTATCTGCGACTGAATCCTTTCAATTTCCTTTTCATTTTTCTTTAACGCCTCGTTGAAAATTGCAATTCTGCCGTCTGCATTATCCTTTTCAAGTGAAAGAGAATTAATTCTTGCTTTAAGTGAGGAGATTTTTTCGGCGGAAAGCTTTTCTTCGCCCTCAGAGCGAATATAATCCTCCTTAGCCGTGCGCAAATCTGCCTCTGCCGCCTGCATTTGAGCGGCAAAGCGGTTTGCCTCGTCAACTGCGCCTTGAAGCTCCTTGCTTAGCTTATCTGCCTTTTCGGAAAGCTCCTGTGCCTGTGCTTCAAGCTCCTCAATCATATTCGCACGGGAAAGAATACCTGCACCCTTTGCGGCACTTCCTCCTGCCATTGAGCCGCCTGCGTTGATAACCTGACCGTCAAGCGTAACAATTTTGAAGCGGTTTTTATATGCCTTGGCAATGCCGATAGCACTGTCCATATCATCAACAATAACAACTCTGCCGAGGAGATTTTCAATAATATCTCTGTACTTTTTATCACACTCAACAAGGTCGCTTGCAACGGCAACGAAGCCGAGGTTATCATCAAGATTTTTCTCGTCAAGCGTTCTGCCCTTTATGTTTGAAATCGGAAGAAATGTTGCTCTTCCGAGGTTATTCTCTTTAAGATAATAAATTGCTCTTTTTGCGTCTGCCTCTGTTGAGGTTACTATATTCTGCATTGCCGCACCGAGAGCAACCTCAATAGCGGTTGAATATTCGCCTTCAACCTGAATAAGACGGGAAAGCGCTCCGTGGATACCGCCGAGACCGTTTGACTGTGCACGGCGGATAACTGCCTTAACTGCTCCCGAATAGCCCTCCATATTCTTTTCAAGGTCGGATAACATTTTTGCCTTTGAACGCTTTTCGGAAAGTGCCCTTTGCGCCTTTTCGTAATCGGCTTTAATCTTATCTGCCTTATCGGTTTTGCTTTGAAGCTTGAGCTTATAACCGCCGATTGAATTGTTATTTTCATCAATTCTTTCGGAAAGGAATTTGAGATTTTCTTTAATCTCCGACTGCTTCTTTTCCTCTGCGGATATTTCGCCCTCTATCTGCGCAATGCTTTCATCAACAGTGCTTTTGCGCGAATTGATTTCATCTATGCTTGATTTTGCCTCCGACGCCTTAACGCGAAAATCGGAAAGCTCAATTGTTAACTGCGATATTTCGGCATTCAGCTTTGAGGTTTGATTTGCAAGCTCCTCATTTGAAGCCGTTGCCCTTTGCGTTTCCTCTGCAACAAGGCGAAGCTCTTCCTTTTTCTTTTCCGCCTCCTCGGCGCTCTTGGCGATAAACTCCTGCTTTTGAGCAATCTGCAAATCAATTGAAGCGTTGCCCTCATCAGCGGTGCTTATATCGCCGGTTAAGCGTTCAACTGTTTGGCGGTTATGCCTGAGCGTTGCCTCTAAAACGGAGATTTCTCCGTCCTTGCGAAGTGCCTCCTCCTCAAACGAAGCGGAATCTGCACGGATTTCTTCAATTTGAGTATTTATTTCGGCTATGCCCGAAAGCACCTGCTCAATCTCATTCTCAATAGCCTTTAACTCGTTTTCGCAGATTTCATAGGACGCATTTGCGGCGTCTATTTTATGCTCCTGCTCGCGAAGCTCATTAGTGAATTTATTAATTTTATTAACCCAAACGCCTATTTCAAGGTTTTTCTTTTCACCGGAAAGCTCAAGGAAGCGAGCCGCCTTTTCGCTTTGAATTTTAAGCGGACCTACCCTGCCTTCAAGCTCGCCGAGAATATCAAGCAAACGAACAAGATTTTCCTGCGCCTGTTCAAGTCTTCTTTCGGCATCTGTTCTTTTATGGCGAAAACGGGAAATTCCCGCCGCCTCTTCAAAAAGCTCACGCCTGTCCTCATTTTTTGCGGAAATAATTGAATCAATTTTTCCCTGACCAACCATTGAATAGCCGTCTGCACCGAGACCCGTGTCCATAAACAGCTCATGAATATCGCGGCGGCGCACGCTTTCGCCGTCTATCTTATATTCACTTTCACCGCTTCTGTAATATCTGCGGGCAACGGTTACGGTTTCGCCCTTATCTTTAAGCGCACCGTCGCTGTTATCAAGCGTTAGCTGAACCTGTGCAAAGCCAACGGGCTTTCTTGCCGAGGTTCCGCCGAAGATAACATCCTCCATTTTTGAGCCGCGCAGGCTTTTCGTTGAGGTTTCGCCGAGAACCCAGCGGACAGCGTCTGAAATATTACTTTTTCCTGAGCCGTTAGGGCCCACAACGGCGGTTATGCCTTTTCCGAAATTAAGAACGGTTTTATCGGGAAAGGATTTAAAGCCCTGCATTTCAAGTGTTTTTAAAACCATTTATACTACCCTCAGTTCATTGGGCGAAAGGCCGTTATTATACTTTATTTCAAGCTCATAGCCGGCTTCTTTAAGTGCTTCAAGATTAGATTTTTTATTGCCCAACAATTTTGAAATTGATTTTTCGTTTATATAAACCTCGTGTTTTCCGGGAGGATGAGCCGTTATTTCGTTATACATCATTCTTGAAACAACAAGCTCTCCGAGACATTCGTGATATCCGCCTGCAAGCATATTATTTTTTATATCCTCGCTTGAATGGAGACCTACTCTGATAACCTCAATATCCTTTTCCTCAAAAAACTGAACAAGCTCTGCGCACAAGGCAACCGTTTTTTTGAGCGGAGACGGAGTGTATTTTCCGCTTTCAAGAAGCCGTGCAAGATATGTATCTTTAAGAACAACCGTTGGATAAATTCTTACTGTTTTCGGTTTCAGCTTTGCAAATTCCCTTGCGGTTGCAAAATCGGTTCCTCTTGTTGAGGTGTAAAGGTCGGTCATCATTTGAAGACCAAGCTCAAAGCCGTTTTTCTTGATAAGCGCGCAGGCGTTTTTAACATCCTCTGCGGTGTGCCCTCTCAAATTAGCTTTAAGCACCTTATCGTTCATACTTTGAGCACCGAGCTCAATAGCCGTTACTCCGTATTTTTTAAGAATTTTCAAAACCTCGTTATCAATAAAATCGGGGCGGGTTGAAATTCTTATACCTTCAACGTCTCCGCTTTTAATATACGGCTGAGCCGCTTCAAGCAGACTTATCATATAATCGCGGCTTACGGCGGTAAACGAGCCTCCGAAGAATGCGATTTCATATTCATATTTTCCGTCTTTATTATTATTAATTGCGGTTTCAACCGCATTAACAACATCCTCGGCAGTTGCAGGCTTAACCTGACCCGTTATTGTGTTTTGATTGCAAAACGAACATTTCTGCGGGCAACCGATATGCGGCACAAAAATTGAAATATTTGTTTTTCTCATATTCCCATTAATTGCAAAGCTTCCTTTGCTGCCTCCTGTTCTGCCTGTTTTTTACTTTTTCCCGTACCCCTGCCGATAACATTTGAATTAAGATGAACCTCTGCCTCAAACCGTTTATCGTGGTCGGGACCGCTTTCGCCGGTTATAACATAATTGAGCGTTTCGCCCTGATTTTGCTGAACAACCTCCTGCAAAAGCGTTTTATAATCCTTAAAGCTTATATGATGGGTGCTTAACGATTTCGAAAGAAAACGCAAAACAAATTCTCTTGCACATTCAAGTCCGCCGTCAAGATAAATTGCGGCGGTTAACGCCTCAAAGGCGTTTTCAAGAATTGAAAGACGCTCTCTGCCGCCCGTGTTTTCCTCGCCTTTGCCGAGATAAAGAAATTCTCCGAGAGAAATTTCCTTTGCAAAATCGGAAAGAGAAGCAGTGCACACGAGGCTTGAACGAAGCTTTGAAAGCTCTCCCTCCGGCATATCGGGAAATCTTCTGAAAAGGAACTCCGCCGAGGTTATGGAAACAACCGCGTCGCCGAGAAATTCGAGCCTTTCGTTAAAGCTGGACACACCCCTGTTTTCATTAGCATAGCTTGAATGAGTTAGGGCCTGCCTGAGCAGAGATTTGTTTTTAAATTTATATTTAATTTTTTCTTCAAGCTGAGATAAATCGTTATTCATCTTTCGTTTCAAACACCTTTTCCGTTTGTGATATTAAATCGTTTTCCAAAAACCAAACCGCCTGCTTAATAGCATTTTTGAAGGTTTTTGCATCTGCGGAGCCGTGCGCCTTAATAACCGGCTTTTGAACTCCCAAAAGAACGGCACCGCCGTATTCCTTATAATCAAACTGCTTTTTCATTGAGTTTATGCCGCCCATAACGCCGAGTGCGGAAAGCATTGTGAAAGCATTCTTTTTGAAAACATCCTTTATACCGCTCATAAGAACCTTTGCAACACCCTCATACATTTTGAGGATAAGATTTCCCGAAAAGCCGTCTGCAACAACAACATCACTGTCGCCGTAAGGAATTTGACGGGGCTCAATATTGCCTATAAAATTATAATCCTCGTTTTTCATAAGCTGATACGCTTCTTTGATAACCGCCGTTCCCTTTGTTTCCTCCGCTCCGTTATTTGCAAGGGCAACGGTTGGATTTTCAACATGCATAATATGCTTCATATAAAGACTGCCGAGCCTGCCGAACTGGCAGAGAAATTCCGGCTTACACTCAACATTTGCACCGCAGTCAAGAAGCAGAAACGGCTTTTTTGCACTTGGCATAACAGATGCTATGCAAGGTCTTTTAACACCCTTAATTCTTTTTGTTATAAGCGTTGCACCAACGGTTATTGCGCCCGTGTTTCCTGCTGAAACGAAGGCGTCTCCCGCTCCCTCATTGAGAAGCGCAAAGCCCCTTGCCATGCTTGAATCGGCCTTGCTTTTTAAAACAGACCTTGCGTCGTCCTCCATAGTTATAGGCTCGCCTGTTGCGTTAACTATTTGAGTGTTTTTAAGCTCTATTTTATTATTTGAAGCGCACTCACGGATTTTCTTTTCGTCGCCTACAAGAATTATATCGGTTGAAAATTCATCAACCGCAAGCATTGAGCCTTTTATAATTTCAAGCGGCGCATTATCTCCTCCGAAAGCGTCAACTATAATTTTCATTTACACATTTCCCTCTCTAATTCAGCGAGTGCTCTTTGTGCAAGAGCGGCATAGCGCTCCTTTTTATCTCTGATTTTCGGCTCGATAGGAGGCAAAATTCCGAAATTAGCACCCATCGGCTGAAAGCTTTTAACTGTTTCATCACTTATATAATCGGCAAGTGCGCCCGTCATCGTTTCTTTTGGCAGTTCAAGAAGCTCCCTGCCCTGACCGAGCCTTACCGCATTTATTCCGGCAATAATTCCCGAGGAGGCGGACTCCATATAGCCCTCAACGCCCGTTATCTGCCCTGCAAAAAAGACATTCGGCATTGCTTTAACCTGATAAAAGCGATTGAGCACACGAGGAGAATCTATAAATGAATTTCTGTGCATAACTCCGTAGCGGACAAACTCGGCATTTTCGAGACCGGGTATCATAGAGAAAACTCTTTTTTGCTCGCCGAATTTCAAATTTGTTTGAAAACCTACAAGGTTAAACATAGTGCCCTTTGAATTTTCACGGCGAAGCTGAACTGCCGCCCACGGTCTTTTTCCCGTTGACGGATTGATTAAGCCTACGGGCTTCATAGGGCCGAAGCGCGGTGCGTCCTCGCCTCTTTTAGCGAGCTTTTCAATCGGCATACAACCCTCATAAACATCAAAATCGTGAAGCACGGCACCCTCGGCATTAACAAGCTCTTTTATAAAGCTCTCGTACTGCTCCTTATTGAACGGGCAATTGATATAATCGTCCTCTCCGCCTCTGCCGTATCTTGAAGCACCGAAGGCAATGCTCATATCAACGCTTTCGGCGGTTACGATAGGCGCGGCGGCGTCATAAAAGGAAAGACAGCCTCCGCAAAGCTCCTGCACCGCCTCGCTCATTGCGCCGTCTGTTAAAGGGCCGGTTGCAACGATTGTTATATCGTTTTCGCCCTTTGGGATTGACTGCACCTCTGCCGTTTTTACGGTTATATTTTTATGATTTTTAATTTTTTCGGTTACTGCCTTTGAGAATAAATCCCTGTCTACCGCAAGGGCTCCTCCTGCGGCAACCGCACACTCCCTTGCAATAGGAACTGTCAGCGAGCCAAGACGAACCATTTCCTCTTTTAAAAGACCTGCGGCGGAATCAACCCTTGATGCTTTAAGGGAATTTGAGCAAACAAGCTCTGCAAAATTATCCGACTTGTGAGCAGGAGATTTTTTTAAAGGCTTTTGCTCCCAGAGCGTTACATTGCATCCGCTTTCGGCAATCTGCCACGCCGCTTCAACACCTGCAAGCCCTGCGCCAATAACATTAAAATTCATTATTCTTCGCTTTTCTTCTTTCTCGGTGCGGGCTTTGTAAATCCGCAGCCCTCTGTGTCGGGGCAATAGAGAATATTGCCCTTGCGCTTAAAGAGTGATTTTCCGCAATGCGGGCAAACCTCTTCGCTTGGAGCGTCCCATGTCATAAAGTTGCAATTCGGATAATTTGAGCATCCGAAGAACGAAACGCCCTTTTTGGTTTTCTTTTCAATAACATCGCCGCCGCATTCGGGGCATTTTGCCTTTGTTTTATAAACAAGCGGCTTTGTGTTTTTACATTCGGGATAGCCCGGGCAGGCGAGGAATTTACCGAATCTGCCAACCTTAACGACCATATTTCTGCCGCACTTTTCGCAGATTTCGTCTGTTTCCTCCTCCTTGAGCTTAATTTTAACGCCCTGCATTTCCTTTTTAGCCTGTTCAAGAGGCTTCTCAAATTCATCATAATAACGGCGAATCATATCAATATAATTCTTTTCGCCGCTGTCTATCTTATCAAGATCCTCCTCCATTTTAGAGGTGTATTTAACATTAACGATATTCGGCATTTTATCTTCAAGAAGCTTTGTTACCGCCTCTCCGAGCTCCGTAGGCACAAACTGCTTACCCTCGCGCTTAACATATTCGCGTGCAACAATTGTTGAGGTTATAGTAACATAGGTTGACGGTCTGCCGACGCCGTTTTCTTCAAGTGCTTTCGTTAAGCTTGCTTCCGTATATCTTGCCGGCGGCTGAGTGAAATGCTGATTTCCGAGAATTGATTTAAGCCTTAACACATCGCCTGCGGCAAGCGGAGGAAGCGCAACGGAGCTATCGGAATCCGCATCGTCCTTTGACTCCTCATAAAGAACGGTAAAGCCGTCAAACTTAACAGTATAGCCCGAAGCGGTGAAAATATAATCGCCTGCTTCGATTTCAACCTTAACGGTTTCCTGCAAACAGCTTTCCATAAGAGAAGCAATAAATCTTTCCCATATAAGCTTATAAACCTTATACTGATCGGTGGTAAGAGAGCCCTTGATTGAATCGGGCGTTACCTCGGGCATTGACGGGCGAATTGCCTCGTGGCCGTCTTGAATATTGCCCTTTGATTTATAATATCTCGGCTTTTTGGGAAGATACTTTTCGCCGTAGGTTTCTGCGATAAATCTGTTTCCGGCGGCGCGAGCCTCATCGGAAATACGAAGAGAGTCTGTTCTCATATATGTTATAAGACCGACTGTTCCGAGACCTGCAACATCAAGACCTTCATAAAGCTCCTGTGCGGCCTTCATTGTTCTTCTTGCCTGGAATGAAAGTCTGCGTGAAGCCTCCTGTTGAAGCGTTGAGGTTGTGAACGGCGGTGTTGGGCTTTTCTTTCTTGTTCCCTTTTTAACAGAGGAAACCTTATATTCGGCGCCTTCAAGCTCGGAAATGATTTTATCGCTTTCCTCCTTGCAGGTTATCTTTATTTTACTTCCGCTCTTACTGTAAACTGCGGCGGAAAAGGTTTTCTTGCTTGGAGGATTAGTAAACTTTGCGTCTATTGACCAGTATTCCTGCGGAACAAAGGCTCTGATTTCCTCCTCCCTGTCAACAACAAGGCGAAGAGCAACAGACTGAACGCGTCCTGCCGAGAGACCTCTTCTGATTTTTTGGCTGATAAACGGAGAAAGCTTATAGCCGATAAGACGGTCTAATATTCTTCTTGCCTGCTGGGCGTTAACAAGGTCTTCATCAATTGAGCGTGGCTTGCTCATACCCTCTGTTACGCCGTGCTTTGTTATTTCGTTAAAGGTTACTCTGTTTTTATCCTTTAAATCAAGGCCGAGGATTGTTGCAAGGTGCCAGCTTATTGCCTCTCCCTCTCTATCAGGGTCGGTTGCGAGATAAACATAATCCGATTTATCCGCTTTCTTTTTAAGCTCCTTAACAAAATTTTCCTTGCCCTTTATGATTGCATATTTAGGTGCAAAATCATTATCTATATCAACGGAAAGACGGGCAGACGGCAAATCGCGCACATGGCCCATAGAAGCCACAACATCATAGCCCTTTCCGAGATAGCCTTTTATATTTTTCGCCTTTGCAGGCGACTCAACAATAACAAGCTTTGACATATTATATTTAATTCCTTTCAGGATAATTTATATCTTTTTCCGCCTGCGCTTTGCACAAGGCCGTTTATTTCAAGCACCGTTAAAACGCTTATAACGCTTTGAACGGGCATATCTGCTTTTTCGGCAATTTCGTTTATATGAGTAAAATCTTCGCTTAACGAGGAATAGACTGCAAGCTCCTCCCTTGAAAGACGGGAAGCCGCCTTTTGATTTTCGCCTCTTCTTTTTCTGCTTTCGGCGTTATGCTCAAACGAGGTGCTTTTTTCTTTTTTTGAAACATTAGCGCTTTTATCCTCTGTTTCCTGCGCTATAACTGCGGGAGATTTCATATCCTCCGTTTTAACCTTAAACCTTTCGGAATAGCAGGAAAGAATAACCGCAGGGCTTGTGGCGACGGTTGCGCCGTCCTCTATCAGCTTATTCGTTCCGCTATACTCCTTTTCAAGAATTGAACAGGGAATTGCAAAAACGTCTCTGCCCTGCTCTGCGGCATATCTTGCGGTTATGAGGCTTCCGCTTTTCGTTCCTGCCTCTGCAACAAGAACGCCGAGGGAAAGACCGCTTATAATTCTGTTTCTTAACGGGAAGGTATATTTTGTTGCCTTTGAAAACGGCGGATACTCCGTTACAAGCGCGCCGTTATTTTTAACCGCGTTGCGAAGCGGCTTATTTTCGGACAGATAATTTGTTCCGAGACCGCAGCCGAGAACGGCAATTGTTTTTCCTCCTGCCGTTAATGCTCCCGTGTGTGCCGCCGAATCAACGCCGAGCGCACCGCCGGAAACGATAACCGCTCCCTTTGAAGCAAGCTCACGCGCCATAACGGTTGTTGCCTTAACTGCATAATCGCTTGCCTTTCTTGTGCCGACAATTCCGATTGAAATGAGCGAATCAATATCAGGAAGCTCGCCGTCAACATAAAGCACGCACGGCGGATCGGGAATATCCCTGAGCCTTTGAGGATAAGAGAAATCATCATAGGTTATGATTTTCCAGCCGTTTTCCCTGCAACTGTATATTGCCTCGTGCGAATCATTCAGGCTTGTTGATAAAAAGCGTTCAACCGACTTTGGAGTCAGTTCCGGACACATACGCCATTCGGCTTCGCCTGCCTCATAAATCTGCTTTGCTCCGCCGAAATATTCAATTAAAGCGCTTATGGGCTTTCCTGCGCCCAAAGCATTTTGAAGCCAAATCCAGTATTTATCGTTTATCATCTGAGCATTTCCCACATAGTTATTGCTCCTGCGGCAAAAGCATTCAGGCTTTCCGCCCTGCCGAGCATATTAATTGTTATCAGCTCATCACAGGCTGAAAGCACCTGATTTGAAACACCGTTTCCCTCATTGCCGATAACGCAGATATCGGAGCCGTTAAAATCAACACCTGTTATATCCCTTGCGCTTGAATCGGGAACGGCGGCATAAGCCTTAAAGCCGTTTGCTTTATACGCTTTTATATCCTCTGCAAGATTTTCGCTGATAAGAACGGGAAGCCTTAAAATGCTTCCCATAGAAGCGCGCAAAGCCTTTGGATTATATAAATCACAGCAATTATAAAGAATTGCGCCGTTTATTCCGAGAGCCTCGGCGGTTCTTATTACTGCACCGAGATTAGCAGGGTCCTGCAATTCATCAAGGGCGATATATTTCCCGCCGCTTTCAAGGGTCAGCATATCGTTTCTCATACGGCAGACTGCGAAAACGCCCTGTGTGCTTTGAGTGTCGCTGATTTTATCGGCAATCTCCTGCGTTATCAAATAAGACTGCTCGAAGCTTTCTTCAAGCGAAGCGATTAAATCGGCATATTTTTCGCACGCCCTTTGAGTTACGAAAAGCATTTCGGGAGCACATTCGGAGTTTAAGACATCAAAACAAAGCCTTGCACCCTCCAAAACAAATTTTTGATTTTCATATCTTGCCTTGCGCGAGGTGAAAAGCTTTTTAACTTCTTTTATTAAGTTGTTTGATTTGCTTGTGATTTTTTCCATACCGACCTCGGCTTGATTATGCTTTTTTGTTTAAGAAAACCACATTTTCATCTTATCTATATATTAATATATTTAAGATATAAATTATAATACATTATTGTTTTGAAAAGTGCAACAGAAAAAATAAAAAAAGGGAAAGATTTTTTCTTTCCCTTAAAAAATTTAATAAACAGTTTAAATTTTAAGCCTTTAAATGCAATAATTTACAATTAAAGAGCTGATTTTGCAGATTCAACAAGAGCAGTAAATGCCTCTGCATCGGAAACGGCGATTTCTGCAAGCATTTTTCTGTTAAGGTCAATACCTGCTTTTTTAAGGCCGTTCATAAATGTTGAGTAATTTGTGCCGTTTGCTTTGCAGGCAGCGGAAATACGGGAAATCCACATTCTGCGGAATTCTCTCTTCTTTTGCTTTCTGCCGATATAAGCATACTGTCCGCTCTTCATTACTGCCTGCTTTGCAGTTTTGAAAAGCTTATGCTTGCTTCCGTAATAGCCCTTTGCAGCCTTTAATACTTTTTTTCTTCTTTTGCGAGTTGCCATAGCGCCTTTAATTCTTGCCATAACTTAAATACCTCCGAGTTTTAGTTTATCGTAATAATCCTTAAATTTTATTATTTATAAGGAATGAGTCTCTTCATCTGCTTCTGGTTTGTTACATCGCCAACGGCAGTTTTGCGAAGATTTCTTTTACGCTTAGTTGTCTTTTTAGTAAGAATGTGAGAGGTATAAGCATGAGCACGCTTTACCTTGCCGCTTTTTGTTGTTTTGAAGCGCTTTTTTGCGCCGCTGTGTGTTTTAATCTTTGGCATAATTTATTCCTCCAAATATAAAATTACTTGCTTTGCTTGGGCGAAACAAACATAAGAATCTGCCTGCCTTCAAGCTTGGGAGCCTTATCAACATTTATATCCTCGCCGAGTGATTCAACGAATCTTTCCATATTGGCAACGCCGATATCGGAATGTGCCATTTCGCGTCCGCGAAGGCGAATGGAAATTTTCAGCTTATCGCCCTTTGAAAGGAATTTTTTCGCTTGGTTAACCTTGGTGTTGAAATCGCCGACATCAATGTTAAGTGAAAGGCGGATTTCCTTTGTTTCAACTGTTTTTTGCTTTTTGCGGTTTTCCTTTTCACGCTTAGCCTGTTCATAGCGAAACTTACTGTAATCCATAATTTTAACAACGGGCGGCTTTGCCTGAGGAGCGATTTTTACCAAATCCTTGCCTCTTTTTTCAGCCTCGTTAAGCGCTTCCTTGGCGCTCATAATGCCGAGCTGTTCGCCCTCTGCCGTGATAACACGGAGCTCCTTGTCTTTGATTTCACCGTTAAGCTGCGGAATATCCTTGCTGATAAATAACACCTCTTTATAAAAATTAAAAGTGCAAGCATAATATGCCCGCACTTCAATAAAAACTAATGAATTATTGCCCTTTTTGCCTGCGCTGAAGGGGAGAACGGGATAAATGCTCTTCTTTGTTGTGGCAATATATTACCACAATACAATTCATTTGTCAAGTAAATATTTGCGAATAATTATGAACCCCATTCAATATCGTTATCCGCAGGGTCGGTATCGTCAATACTTGTAGTTAAAACCTCAACCTCTTTAAACTCCTCTATTGATACCCTTGGCTTTTCATAAATGTTCTTTGACATTGAATTAACCTCCTAAATTTTATATATTTCCTTAATTTTATTTTTTAAATCACTGTTGTCCTCCAAATCCGAACAAACAGCTCTTGCAATATCACGAGCGTTTGCCGTTATCGGCTCTGAATAATAAACAAAGCCGTTAACAATAGCATAAGCGCGAACGCTGACATTACTGTCGTATGCCTGTTCCGGTATATTAACAAAAACAAGATTAAAATCCGAAAATCCGTTTGAAACAGTTTTATTATCTGCAATTTTTTTCTTTACACCGTTAGCTCCTACATTTTCAAGGAATAAATCAGACGCATCGTTTCCGTATCTGTAAATAAATCCCAGTTCTGCGTTATCAAAGCTTTCAATAGACAGAATTGCTTCATTAATTCTGAATCCGAACCTTAAACCTCCCGGGTTTGATACTCTTATAGAATTTCCGAGTGCGTCAATGCTGAATAGCGTGTCAACATCATAAAAGGAGATATTGTTGCTTTCCGCATAGGCCTGCGCCGCCGTTCCCGTATGACCGAATATTCTGTATCCCTCTTTAACAGGATAAGTCCAGTTCAATCTGTTGTAACCGTAGCCAAACGCATACTTTCCTATTGAGGTTATACCCGAGGGAATATAAACCTCCGTAAGCGAGCAGGCAAAAGCATAGCTTCCAACACTGATAAGACTTTCGGGAAGCTGAACTTTTTTCAGTCTGTTACAGCCCTGAAAGGCTTTATCTCCTATTTTTTCAACGCCCTCTTCAATAACCAAATCCGTTAAATAGGCACAATCACTGAAAGACCACGAAGGAATTGTGCTTAAATTATTATGAATTATCAGTCTATTCATATAGCATCCGCTTAAAGCATAGGTTGAAAGATTCTTTAATGTTTTAGGCAAATCGAGCGCACCTGTTACTGCAAATTCAAAGGCGTAGTCTTTAACGGTTTCAAGACCCGAAAGACTTTCTATTGATTCAAGACTGCTGCAAAAGGCAAACGCATAGCTTTCAACCGTTGTAACATTCGCTCCGCCGTTGATTTTTTCAAGCTTGCAATACCAAAAGGCGTGGGAACCGATAGTTGAAACCGTATCGGGAAATGTATATTCTGTTTTCGGACAACTGCATTTAATCACCTTTGATACATTCTTGTTGTAAACAACACCGTCTATACAGGTAAAATAAGGATTATCGTCATCCATTGAAAGCATAATATTATTCTTAATAAAAGAATAATAGCTGATTGAGCTTGTTGTTTTCGGTATATGAAACCGTGTCATTGATTCACAGTTGTTAAAAGAATAAGCACCAACGCTTTCAAGACAGTTCATTTCAGGCAAATTTGTAAGCTTTTTTGAATAACCGAAGCAGTGTTCGCCGATAGTTACAAGGTTTTCAACTCCCTTAACCTCTTCAAGATTTGAGCATGAGAAAAAGTTATTATCTTCAATAGTAGCAACAGCAAGCGGAACAGTTACACTAACAATCGTGCTGTTATTGTAAAACACCTTTGCTCCTATTGCAGTAACGGTATAGCCTCCAACCTCATCGGGAATAACAACATCGGTATCCGTTCCCGTATAAGAGGTTATGGTTGCACTGACGCCGTCTTCATTAACGGTATAAGTGTAATCGCCGAAGGTGTTATCCTCTGCATACACCGTTATTATTGACGAAAACACCAAAGCAACCGCCAAAACAAGAGCGAACATATTTTTGATTATTTTCATATTTCTCCTCCCTTTTAATGAAATAAAGCTTTCAATAAAATATTATCTCATTTTGTGATAATTGTCAATATCTCAATTTGAGATTGATACAATATTAAAAAGGAGGACTGAATATGCGTCTTAAAGATTTAAGGGAAGACAATGATTTGAAGCAATCACAGATAGCACAAATGCTCAACATAAGGCAAAACACATATTCTCAATATGAAAATCAAAAAAGAGATATACCGCTTGAAGCGTTATGGAAGCTTGCAGATTTTTACGGCACTTCAATTGATTATCTTGTTGGCAGAAGCGATGAGAAATAAATAATAAAAAAACGGCGAAAGCAGTAAAAACTGTTTTCGCCGTTTTATAATAAGAAGACTATTTTTTCGTATAGGAAATGTGGGAGAATTTTATGCCGTTTTCCTCGTGAACGGCAAGCACCTCGCGGTTGTAACGAGACTTATCAAAGCTTGGGAAAAAGACCTGTGCATCGGGGCAATCGGCTTCTATCTCGGTTAAAAGGATTTTATCTGCCCTTTCGATAAACTGGCTGTAAACCGAGCCGCCGCCGATAACAAACGCCTCTTCGCCCTTGCAAAGAGAAGCCGCCGCCTCGGCGCTTTTGCATATCTCTGCGCCCTCGACTGTAAAATCGGGATTTGAGGTTATTATGATATTTCTTCTTTTGGGAAGAAGCTTCGGAAGCGATTCAAAGGTTTTTCTGCCCATAATAACGGGATGCCCCGTTGTTTGCTCGCGGAAGAAAACCATATCGGCGTGAAAATGCCAAATTAAATCGTTATCCTTGCCGAGCTCATTATTTCTGCCGACTGCGGCAATAACGGTTATGCTCATAGAAAGACCGCCTTTCGTGATTTATATTACTGTGAAATCGGGAAGGAAATCTTTCCGAGATGCTTATAATCAATAAGCTTAACATCCCTGCAATCGCGGCTGTTATCAAAATCGAAGAAATCCTTAACCTCGGGATTGAGCCATAATTGCGGTGCGGGAAGGTCGCCCTCCTCGTCCATTCTTCTTATCTGCTCCTTTATGCCGTCAACCTGATTAACATAGATATGAGCATCCTTTATGCTCCAATCAATCGTTCCGGGCTTTAAGCCGCTTACCTGCGCAAGCATACAAAGAAGCACGGCATACTGCGTTACATTAAACGGAAGACCGAGCGGAACATCACACGAGCGCTGATGAACCCAGCAATTCAAATAGCCGTCTGTTACATCCCACTCACTGCTCCAAACGCAGCTTGGCAAAACGGCGGTTTCAAGATAATCGTTTTGCCAGAGGGTCATAACCATACGCCTGTCCTCAGGATGATTTTGAATTTTATCTATAAGATTTTGCGTCATTTGAAATTTTTTAACTATATAGCCGTAGGCGGTGCCGATTGTGTGAGCAAACTCTTTTCCGAAATTTTTATGTATTTCCTTTTTAACGAGTCTGCCGTTTTCGTCGGGCACCATCTGCGTTGCATTCCAAATGCCGTTTTCGTCTATTTCCCATTCGTTCCAAATTTTAACATCACGCTCTTGAAGCCATCTTACATCGTTTGACTGAGCCTGATAAATCCAAAGCATTTCAAGAATTGCCTGACGGATAAAAAGCTGCTTCGTTGTTAAAACTGGAAACTCCTCGCGCAAATCAAAGTGAAAATGATGAGACGGAACCTTTATACTGTTTACGCCTGTTCTGTTTTCAACCTCTGTTCCTTCTGTTAAAATTTTTCTGCAAAGGTTAAGATAATCCTTATCCCATTTAGACATTTAATCACATTTCCTTTCTGTTATTTCCAAGGGTATTTCTGCTTTAACGCTTCAAATTCAGCACCTGTTGACGCAAAGTGGAACTCGCCCTGAAGGTCTGAAAAGAAGAAAAGATAATCTGTTTCGGGGTGGTTTACAACTGCTTTCATAATCTCCGTTCCGCAGTTTGTTATAGGTCCGCTCGGCAGAGCAGGACAACGATAGGTGTAATAGGAATCGTAAACCTCCTTGGAGAAGCCGTAATCAAGGAGCTTTTTTGCGTAAAAATATGTTACATCGCATTGAAGCTTTGAGCCCTTTTCAAGACGGTTTACGAGCACGGAGGCGATATTTTCGGCACTGCTCGGAGTGAGTGCCTCCTCTTGAACTATTGAAGCGAGGGTAACAAATTCATAAAGGCTCATATTATTTTGAGAGCAATAATTCAAAATATCATCCGAAAGCCTATCGTCAAACGCAGAAAGCATGTCATCAACAATCTCCTGCGCAGGAGTGTTCATTCCGAAATCGTATGTTGCGGGAAACAGGAAGCCTTCAAGAATAAAGCCGATATTCTTATTATCTGTTGGGAAATCGGCAAGCCACGAGTAGTTATACCCCTGAGTTGTTGAGATTGCATTGAAGAAATCCTGCTGAGAGCATATACCGTTTTCCTCAAGCGTTTTCGCAATATCAAATGCGTTATAGCCCTCGGGGATACAAACAGAAACGATTTTATGGCTTATATCGGGATTTTGAAGCTTTTGCGCAATTTCCTCATAGCTCATATTTGAATTAAGATAATATTCGCCGTTAATATAAGTGAAATCGGGATAATGCTTATCCATCCAAAGCGACCAAAGTGAATCATCAACAACAATGCCGTTATTCATAAGCATTTTTGATATTTCATACTGAAAATCCTGCGATTCAATAACAAGGGTATATTCGCTCCCCTCGCTTTTATCCGAGCCGTTTATATCGCTTATAATCTTTTTATAAAAGTATGCGCCGAAGCCGACTGCAACGGCAAGAACGAGAACGGCGATTATTATTTTAATTATTTTTTTATTCATAAAAACCTCATTAATACAAGCCGATTTGGGCTTATTGGGATTTATACTATTTAACCTCGTGAACCTTCAACATATTCGTTGTGCCGCTTTGACCGAGAGGGATACCTGCGGTTATAACAACAACATCTCCCCTGCCGATAATTCCCGTTTTTACGGCAACATCAACCGCATGCTGAAAGAGCTCATCAGTGTTTGATTTTTCCTCACACATAACGGGGATAACGCCCCACGAAAGATTATTCTGCCTGCGCACCTTATCGCTTGTTGTTGCGGAAATGATTGGACATTCCGGGCGGAATTTAGAAATCTGCCTTGCCGTTGTTCCGCTTTTTGTTACTGTTATGATTGCGCTTGCGTTTAAATCGTGAGCGGTTGTTACAGTTGCGTGAGAGATAGCAGAGGTTATATCTCTTTTTGCTCCGCGCGGAGAAAGCATTTCAAACTGCTCAACATAATCAATATCGTCCTCTGTTGTTTTAGCGATAAGAGCCATTGTTTTAACGGCTTCAACGGGGTGCTTACCCATTGCTGTTTCGCCCGAAAGCATAATTGCGGAGGTGCCGTCATAAATAGCGTTTGCAACATCTGTTATCTCCGCACGGGTTGGGCGCGGATTATTTATCATGGATTCAAGCATTTGCGTTGCCGTAACAACGATTTTGCCTGCCTGAAATACCTTTTGAATTATCATTTTTTGAATGGCGGGGATTTGCTCAAACGGAATTTCAACGCCCATATCTCCGCGGGCAACCATAATTCCGTCTGCCTCCTTGATAATGCCGTCTATATGCTCAACGCCCTCGTGATTTTCGATTTTAGCGATAATTTTAACATCATTCCAGCCGAGAGCGTGGCAGAAATCGCGAAGATAAACAATATCCGCACCTGTTCTGCAAAAGGAAGCAGCAATAAAATCATAGCCCATTTTTGCTCCGAATTTCAAATCCTGCATATCCTTTTCGGAAAGATAAGGAAGCGCAAGCGAAACATTCGGAACATTAACGCCCTTTTTATCTGTTACAAGTCCGCCGTCTGTTACCTTGCATATAATATCCTTATCCTTAACAGACTGAACCTCAAGGGCAATAAGTCCGTCATTTATCAAAATCTGCGTACCGTTTTTAACATCGTTAACAAGACCCTTATACGATACGGAGCAACGCTCTTCGTCGCCCTCAATTTCGTCTGTTGTTAAGGTAAAGGCTTGACCCTCTTTAAGAATAACACCCTTTGGATTTTTAAAGGTGCCGAGCCTGATTTCCGGACCCTTTGTGTCAAGCAGGGTTGCAACGGGCAGACCGAGCTCCTCCCTAACCTCTTCAACATTTTTGAGCCATTTTTCAAATGTTTCGTATTCGCCGTGTGAAAAATTAAATCTTGCAACATCCATTCCCGATTTCATAAGCTCGCGAAGCACATCCTTATCGCAGGAAGCAGGACCGATGGTGCATATTATTTTTGTTTTTCTTAAATTGCCGCACATATTTAAGACCTCTGTTATTTATAGTTTGTTTGCTAATGATATTATAACAACAATTTGACTAAAATCAATATAAAAAGATATTAATTTTATTTTAATAAAACAACGGCAATAAGAAAAACGCCTAAGCGTTAAACTGCTCAGGCGTTTAATTATAAAATTTTATCAGGTTGCAAGGTCGCCGACAATCATCATAAAGTCGCCGATTTGAACACCGAATTCGGGTGCACCCTCCATAATAAGCTGCTTATTAGCAGTCATTTGGAACATATCGCCCGTTCCGAGAAGAATTTTGAGCGCAGAGGTTGCGCAGTCAAATTTCATACAGAAGAACGGCTTTGAGCGCTTATACTCGCCTCTGCCCGCTCTTGTTTTTCCTGCTTTAACCCTCATATATGCGGTGCATTCGGGATGACCCTCTACCGCCCACTGATAGCAACGGTCGGGGCTTTTGAGTGCCCACTCGTGAATTGCAGGGTGCCCCATCTTATTAAGCTGGGAGATACCCGATGAAAGCAGATAAAAATAGAGCTTGCAAAGAAGCAGTGAGAGCTCCTCATCGTTCTCAGGCGGAGTTTTAATGCCGAGAAGCGAAGACATTTTGAGAAGCACCATCATAAATTTTATAAACTTGCCGAAGGATTTAATCTTAATCTTCGGAAGCTTAGACATATCGCCCTTCATAAAGGCGTTCATTTTTTCCATAGAAGCAAATTGAAGCTCTGCATCAATTTTTTCCTGGCCGAAATATTCGCCGAGCTTACAGGACCAAACGCCGTCCTCAACTATAAAGTGAACTGCGTCCTTATCCTGTGCGTTTACCATAACGGAAACCTGATAAATGGCATTAACGCCCTCAAATTTCTTTTTAAGCTCCGGAACATCGGTTGCAATTGTTTTCATAAGCGGTAAAGCCGCCGCCATGAAAACCTTATTGGTATAGCGGGTTGCATCGCTTGCCATAAAACACACTCCTTTCAATGACAATGATTTACTTGATTTTAGAATTCATCGTCCCAAGCATCGTCTGCTTCGAAATCCTGGTGCATTACTTCTGCGATTGTTTCTGCAATACCGTTTGCATCAATCTTAGCCATTGCAAGCAAATCCTCTTGAAGACCGATTGTTGAGAAAGCGTTTTGATGGCCGAGCATTCTGAATGCACAGGCCTTGCCTGATTTGGCAACAACCTCTGCAACTGCCGAGCCGAGACCGCCCATAACCTCGTGGTCTTCAACTGTTATAATTCTTCTTGTGTCCATAACTGCGGAAAGAATTGCTTCCTCATCAACAGGCTTAATTGTGTGCATATTAAGAACACGAACCTTAACGCCTGCGTCTGCCTCTGCCATACGCGCCGCCTGCATTGCCTCAAATACGCATGAGCCGCAGGCAATAACGGTAATATCCGTTCCGTCGTTCATAAGAGTTGCTTTCTTATAATCAAACTTACAGTCATCAATGCTCTTGTGGATAACCTGGTCAAAGCCTCTGTTAATTCTGATATAAACAGGGCCGGGAATATCATAAGCAGCCTTAACTGCGTGATATGTTTCAACACCGTCGCACGGGCAGATAACCGTCATATTCGGAAGAGATCTCATACAAGCCATATCAATAAGAGAATGGTGAGTTGAGCCTGCCTGACCGAATGAGGTTCCTGCGTGGGTTGCGATGATTTTTACAGGCACATTCTGATAGCAGATATCGGTGTGAATCTGATCAAGAGAACGAGCAGCTGTAAAAATAGCAAAGGTTGAAGCAAACGGAACAAGTCCGTTTTTAGCCATACCTGCGGCAACGCCGAAAAGGTTTTGCTCTGCAATACCTACATTAAAGAATCTGTCCGGGAAATGCTCGCCGAACATACCGATTTTAGTTGATTTTGCAAGGTCAGCGGTAAGCGCAACAACATCCTTGTGCTCCTCGCCGAGCTCACAAAGCGCAATACCGTAGCATTCAGCAGTTGAAAGCTTTGTGGTATCGGTCATAGTATATGTCATTCCACCCATAGTTTACGCCTCTCTTTCTGCACGCTCACAGCGTTCTTTATAATACTTATCAAGGCTTTCGTGAGCCTGCTTTGTCATTGCCTCGTCAAGCGAGCCGTAATGCCACAAATAGTTATCCTGCATAAAGTCAACGCCTGCGCCCTTATATGTATCAAGAATAATAGCACTTGGCATATCGCCGCCGTTTTTATGATTTTCGATAGCGTCCTCAACGGCGTCGTTAATCTCTTTGATATTAGAGCCGTCAACTCTCTTAACGCGGAAGCCGAACGCCTCAAATTTCTTATCGAGCGGTTCAACCTTCATTTCGTCGTCAACTCTGCCGTCTATCATACACTTATTGTTATCAACAAGAACAACAACATTTGAAAGCTTGAACTGTGCAGCGCTCATAGCAGCCTCCCAGTTTGAGCCCTCGTTAAGCTCGCCGTCGCCCGTAAGAACATAGTTCATATAGTCAACGCCCTTAACTCTTCCTGCAAGCGCAAAGCCTACTGCAAGAGAAAGACCGTGGCCGAGCGAGCCTGTTGAGCAGTCTGCGCCCTTAACCTTATTGCAGTCAAGGTGCATACCGATTTTTGCGCCTGTGAGGTTAAATATTTTAAGCTCATCAACAGGCATAAATCCCAAATCGCAAAGAATAGGAGCATAGCCTACTGCGCAATGACCCTTTGAAAGAACAAAGCGGTCTCTGTCCTCTAACTCGGGATTTGAAGTGTCGATTTTCATAAAGCGGTAGTAAAGCGTTACCATAGCGTCCATGGCGCTGAGCGAACCGCCGAGATGACCCGAACCGCCCCAAATAGCGGTTTGAATTGCCATTCTTCTCATTTCATCTGCCTTTTTTTCAAGGCGGAGCCATTCTTCTTTATCGAACGGCTTATAATTTGCTGGCATAAATTTACCTCCCTTTATATATATAATCAAACGGTTTTCCGTTAATTATAGCAATTATTTTAATCCCTCAATTTCTGGATGTCTTGCCGCAACAACGCCGAAAGCGTCCTCTGCAATTTCAACTGCAAGCTTAATATCGTCGTCTGTTACAGCGGCATTCATAAAGTGGTTATGATGCGAAGCAAGGAAAAGACCTCTTGAAACACATTCTGCAATCCACTCCTGATGAAGCATAAGGCTGTCGTCATTTGCTATTCTGAGATAGAAAAGTGCCGGCTCGCCCGAAACAACAAGGTTAAAGCCGTGCTCATTAGCGGCTTCGGTAAGGCCCTGTGTTAATTTCGTTCCCATTTTTCTGAACATAGTGGGTGTGTCAAGCCTCTTCATTTTCGGGATACAGGCAAGGCAGGCGGCAAATGGCTCTGCACTCATCCAATAGGAGCCTGTGTATGTAACCGAGGAAGCAGTTGCCTTCATATGCTCGCCGCCGCAGCAGGCAGACATATTATAGCCGTTTGCAAGTGCTTTACAGAAGCAGATTAAATCTGCTTTAATTCCGTAATAATGGTCGGAGCCTGCAATATCAAGACGGAAGCCTGTTCTAACATCGTCAAAAATAAGAACCATACCGTGCTCATCGCAGAACTTACGAACAGCCTGCCAATATTCCTTTGTTGCACATTCATTATCCTTAAAGTTACCGTGATCATACGGCTGAGCGATAAGACCTGCAACATCGCCGTTGCAAGCATCATAAGCCTGTTGAAGTGCTTCAATATTAAACCACGGAATTACAACATTATTTGCAACCTCCTCGGGAAGAATTCCGGGATAGTCCTTCTTTTGAGCCCACTGAAAATCTCCGTGATAATAGCCTTGAAGGAAGAACATCTTTTTCTTACCCGTATGCGCTCTTGCGCACATAACGGAAAATGTTGTTGCGTCTGAACCGTTTTTCATAAAGAAGGCCCAATCTGCGCTTGCAACAGTATCTTTAAGAAGCTCTGCACACTCAACCATCTTATATGACGGAGATGTTGTGCAGTTTCCTCTTTTAAGCTGCTCCATAGCTGCGGCGTCAACATCATCATCGCAATAGCCGAGAACATTGGGGCCGTATGCACACATAAAATCAAGATACTTATTTCCATCCACATCCCAGAAATAAGTTCCCTTTGCGTGATCGCTCATAAGAGGCCATTTTGTGATGGGAAGGAACAAGCCTTCACTCGGACCGAGATGGCCGTAAACACCGGAGGGGATTGCATCTAATGCTCTGTTAAACCACTCCTGGCTTTTTTCGTGTTTATATTCCGGAAATTTACTCATTATTCTGCCTCCTGTTATTAACCGAGATAAACTGCAACACGGTCAAGAATACGATTAAGATTATCAACCATTGAAATCATA
>JALEZT010000021.1 GCA_022772725.1 Eubacterium sp. | reverse complement strand
CTATTTTATCAATAGAATCTGCACTGCCTATAAGAGTTATATTACTTTTTGTTAAGGAAACCGCCGTTGAGGTATAGCCCTCGGGAGAGTTAATAATAATATCTCCGCGCGATATAGATACTGTTTTGCTTTCATAATTATTCGGAACAGTAACAGTAACAGTTATCTCCTGAGTTCCGTCTAAAACAAGAACTCCGCTTATATCGGTTACATCAAAGGTAAACTCATTTTTGCCCTGCTTAACCTCTGAAAAATCAATATCTCCGATTGTTAAATCGGTTATTCCCGCCGAATCAAGAACGCCTGCCTGAACACTGCTTACCGAATAATCAATATCAAACAGTGATTCAACATCGGCAGGAGCGTTAATGAAATTAGCCTTTGGTTGAAGCGTTTCAACCTTTAAAATAGGAATATTTGCGGTTACGGCGGTATCAATGGTTATATAATCAAGCTTGTTGCCCTTTGCATCGGCGGCTTTAAGATTAAGGTCTACCGTTTGAGACTGCGTTAAGCCGTCTTGAAGATCTATATCCGCGTAAACGGTTGAAATTTGGTCAACATAGGTTTTAGGCCCTTTAACAATTACCTGATCGGTATTTAAGGTTGCAGTGCCCGAAACATAGCCGTCTGCCGTAAAATCAGTGTTAATAAAATTAAGGTCAACGGGAAATGCTTTTTCCTCTGCAACATCATAATAACCCTCGGCTGAGGTTGGATAATAGCTTGTTATATTAAAGTCGGCACCGTCTGCCGCCTGAACGATTATGGGAACGGAATGATAGCCCGTTGAGGTTATGGTGCTTATTTGAAGATAAGCATTAAAATCCTCGGCTGAAATATCCTTTGCAAGATATTTTTTGCACGAAACAGATACCTCAACCGTTATATCCTTTGAATCGTAATACTGAATACCGAGCTGCTCTGCAAGCGTTCCGGTAAAATCAACCGTTACGGGAACGGTTATTTTTTTTGTTGTTTCGGGAGCAAGATTTATTGAGGTTGCAATCCAGATAACAACCGCCGCAAGAACGGAGCAGATTATAAGGTATTTATCGTTATAAATAAGCTTTCTTATAGAGAATTTGCTCTTTTTTTCTTTTTTATCAGCCATTATTTTTTAATCCTCCTAACAAGCTTTGAAATAATCTTATCATCAGAGGAGGAGCCGCTCGGAATAAAGGTGTTCATAAGAACGTCTCTTAATTCGCCGTCTGAAATATCGTGATACAAAACACCGTTTTTAGCATAGGAAATTGCGCCTGTTTCCTCCGAAACAACAACAACAATTGCGTCGCTTTCCTCCGAAAGTCCGACTGCGGCACGGTGGCGTGTTCCGTATTTTGAATTAAGGTCCTTTTTAGTCAGCGGAAGAATACATCCTGCGGCGTAGGCTCTGCCGTTTCTTATAACAAGTGCGCCGTCGTGAAGCGGAGTTTTCGGATAAAAAATATTTTCTATCAGTGCTCTTGACGGCTTTGCATTTATCAGCGTTCCGCTGTCTATAACATTGCCGAGAAGCGTATCGTTTTCAAAAACAATAAGTGCGCCCGTTTTTGAATCACTCATATTTGAGCACGCCTTTATCGTTGCTTCAATACCCTCCTGAATTTCGGAAATTTCAACTGCAACGCCGGGGTGAATAATCGTTTTGAAATTCTTTCGTGCGGTGCCCTTTCCGATTTGTTCAAGAATATTTCTTATTTCGGGAGCAAAAAGAATCGCAACAATAAGAATAATATTACCGAAAATCTGCTTGAATATTATTGACGAAGCTTCCATATTAAGAAGATTAACAATAAGATAAATTGCGGCAATGAAGATTATTCCCTTAACGAGCTGCATTGCTCTTGTTTCTCTGATAATTCTTACGCAGATATAGATTATGACCGTAACCATAGCTATATCAAGAAAATCAGTGAAACGGAAGGTTGAAAAAACGCTTACTATTTGATTGAAAAAATCACTTATACTGTTGAACATTGAAAACATCCGTTCTTTAATTTGTTTGATATCTAATTTATTTTATCATATTTAAAACGATTAATAAAGTAAAAATCAAAGTTTTTTTAAAGTATTTAAAAAAACTTCACATTCATAGGCGGTAGTGAAGCACGAAGGGCAAAGTCTGACCGTTCCGCGTTCAATTGTTGAAAAGTGCCTATGGGCAAGCGGAGCGCAATGAAGTCCTCCCCTGACGGCTATGCCGTTTTCTGCAAGGAGAGAAGCAGTTTTTTCACTTGAATAATCTTTATAGTTAAAGGAAACTATCGGAGCAGAGCAGTTATATTTCGGCTTTGGGCAGTAAAGAGAAGCATTCTTTACCGTTGAAAGATAATCATAAAGCCTTTGAGCATAGGAAAGCTCGTGGCGGTATAAATTATCCATACCGTTTTTATTTATAAAATCTATACCTGCGCCGAGAGAGATTATTCCGGGATTATTAAGAGTTCCTGCTTCAAGCCTGTCGGGCAAGAAATCGGGCTGCTTCGGATTAACGGAATTACTGCCCGTTCCGCCTTCAAGCAGAGTGTTCAGCGTTACTCCCTCTTTAACGGCAATAAATCCCGTGCCCATTGAGCCAAGCAGGCACTTATGACCGGGAGCGCATAAAATATCTATATTATCATTTTGTGCATTAAGAGGAATAAGTCCGGCAGACTGTGCTCCGTCAACAACGAAGCGAATTGAGTGCTTTTTCGCCAAGGCACCTATTTTTGAAATAGGAAACAGCACGCCAAAAACATTTGAAGCCGACATACACACGATTAAGGAGGTGTTCGGCTGAATAAGGCGTTCAAAATTTGAAACGCAGATATCCTCGTCAAAATCAAAATCGGCAATATCATAGTCCGCTATGCCCTCATCACGAAGCTTATTAACAGTTCGCCAAACGGCATTGTGTTCAAGAGAGGAAATAATAATTCTGTCTCCCCTCTTAACGCTTCCCTTGATGGCAATGTTTAGTGCCTCGGTGCAGTTTTTGGTAAAAGCAACATTTTGCGCTTCAAAGCCGAACATATCAGCAATTTTTTGCCTGACGGAAAAAATCCTTTCGGCTGATAAAACAGACTGCTTATATCCTCCCCTGCCTGAATTAAAGCTGTATTTTTTAAGAGCCGAAACGCCTGCGGAAATTACGCCAGATGGCTTCGGATAAGAGGTTGCGCCGTTATCAAGATAAATCAAGCCGTTCAACCCCCAAAATTTTTATTCCGTTTTGTTCAAGCAATCTAACTGCCTGCCTGACCTCTCTTTCACTTACAGTAACAGTCCAGCCGCAGCCGTCGCTCTTTTGGATATCGGTTAATCTTTTTATGCTTGCATTTATATTATATTTTAAAAGAAGATTTTTAGACCTTTGTGCATTGGTAATTGATCCCGTTTTTATATAGAATTGCATAATGACACCTCATTTCTTTCATATTACATAATATGCAGAATGAGGCTTTATGGATAAATAATAAACAAAAAACGCCTCCTTAAAGGAAGCGTTTCAGACTGTCGATAAAGTGGTCTGAACCAAACTGAAAAAAACGCCTCCGTAAAGGAAGCGTTTTTTTAATTAAGGATTAATTATTTATCCTGCTTTTTGTTTGATTTTTTATCGGCTTTTTCAGCCTTCTTCATAGCCTTTTCGGCCTTTTTGGCAGCAAGCTCTGCTTCCTGCTCTGCGCGTTTAAGAGCCGCTAATTCCTCTTTTTCGCGGTCCTCTTGATCAGCATTAATCTTTGCCTCTTCATAAAGAGCGGCTATCTCATCGAAATGGCTGTAATTCTCTTTTTGAAGAAGAAGCTTTCTTGCATCAAGATAAGGCTTTGCGGCACGGTTAAACTGTGCATACTCATCCTGCTTTTTCTTGGACTGAGCAATAACGGCTTTATTCTCTTTTTCAAGAGCCTTAATTTGAGCTGAAATTTCAGCAGCCTTATCCTTTTCGCCGTTTTTCTTTGCCGCTGCCCTTTCTTTGTTAAGCTTAAAGATTTTAGCTTCAATTTCATCTTCCTGTTCAAATAAATCGGTTATATCCGACATTTGCGGTTCAACAAAATTCTTAACAGAGCCGTAATGCTTATCATAAGCCTTTTTAGCGGAAATACGGGTTTTGGCAAGCTGAACATCAAATGCTCTGCGCTCCTTTTGACCCTCTGTTTGCTTCGGAAGAGCCTTTGCCTTTTTGAGATCTGCTTTAAGAGAGCTCATTGAGGAATTAACTATTCCTTCAAGGCCTGCTTCATAAATCCTTGTGTAAACATCAACCTGATGAATATAATTATCTGTTTGGAACTTATCAAGCTCCTTGCAAACAAATTTTGAAATTTCAATTTCCTCATTGAATGCAAGATTCTCACGGTATTGCTTTTTAGCCGCCTTTCTTGCCGCTCTGTCGGAAGCTGACTTATACATTTTCTTATCTGCTTCCTTAGGCTGAGCAACCGCCATTTCCCTTGCATTTTCAACCATATCGATTGCTTCAACGATTTGATGGTTATCAAGAGCGTTATTACCGTAATCCTCAAAGAGTGAACGAACTTTAAGAACGCGAACAACAGATTTTTGCTTATACTCATCAAAATCATAGAAGAAGAACGGAATAACATTCAAAACCGCACCGCCTGCCGCAACGATAACAAGAATACGGAGAAGCGGCATAAGCGTTCCGGTTACATCATAAAGAGCGTTTGAAGCCGAAAACATATCCTGTCCGTTAGCCGCCTGCTGTTGAAGCATTGTGCCGATTGTGTCTTGATTTCCCGGCAAAACTCTTGACATTATATTTGAATTTAAAACAACCGTTTTAGCGTTCGCGGCAGTCATTCCGAATTTTTCTTGAAGTGCGGGAAGAACAACTGCCGTTGCAAGAGTAATAACATTACCGATTGCAGTAATTGCAGAGAACATTCCGTCTATTCTTTCACCGCTTATGTACTGCTGATAATCGCGGATATCAGCTTGAATTGACGGTGTTAAAATATGAGCAAATGCGCCGACAATTCCGTTGAAATACAAACAAATAAGAACGCACCAAATAATATATGATTTAAGGTTGCCTGTTTCGTCTACGCCTGCCGTTACAAACGGAAGCATCATAATAATAAATAAAATGTTAAGAAGATTTGTTACAATCTGAACATTTTTCTTTCCATACTTACGAATAAAGAACGGAGCAAGAATCATTCCCCAAAGAGCAGAGTTACCGTTTAGCGTTACAATAATACTGTAAACATTACCGGAGCAGGCACCGCCGTAGTTATAAAGCCAATAAAGAATATTACTGTATGCGGTTTCAAGGAAGCCGATCCAGCCTGCAAGTGCAATAATCCAGAAATATTTATTTTTGGCTACTGCTTTAAGAGAATCAAAAAACTTAACCTGAACAACATGGGTTTTTGCCTGAATAATCTTTTCCTGAGTGTTGGCATAAACAACAACTAAAAGCGCAACGCCGATTACACTGAGGATAGGATAAACAAGCCTGTAAACACGAACATCGGTTTGATTTGTGTGGTAAACATTCTGCGCAATAATCGGCATAATTAAATTTACAACCGACGGTCCGAGAGAATAAATTACACTTTTAATTGACGCAACATCAGCTCTTTCCTGGGAGTTTGGAGAAAGAACGTGGATAAGGTTTTCATAAGCGTCATAAAAGAAATAATAAAAGAATTGCAAAAGAATGTTGAAAATTAAAAGAACAACGCATTTTGCAATATAATCGGCAGTTCTGTCGCCGAAAACAACATTGGTTCCAACAATTAATTTAAGCTTATCATACGGGAACCAAACCATAGCAATAAAGAGAAGCGCAGACGGAATACCCATTCGGATAATATAAGGTCTGTATTTTCCTGCTTTATTTCGTGTGTTATCAATAATATTAGCTCTTAATCCCGTTAACGGAATACCCGAAAGAACTGCGATAACATACATTATATACATATCTGTCGGCCCGATACCGATAGTGCCTGTAATAAACACATTCGTTGAAGCGAGCAAACAGGTCCAGCTCATTGAAACAATAAGATAAAATCCGATACCGCCGAAGGCATAGGATAAGATCTCCTTAAAGGTCATATACCTTCCCTTTGGCGGATCGTTCCAGTAATATCTAACATTGTCAACTACCGAAACAATCTTTTCTTTTAATCCGGCATTTTCCGCCATAAAACCATCCTCTCATCTTTTAAGTCGGCGTTATGACGCCATATATAAATTTAACATATTTTTGCTTTTAAAGCAAGTAATTTTATACATTTTTATCAAAAAGATTGTTAAAAATGAAAAAAAGCTTTCCGCAGATAAAAAAATCTGCGGAAAACCTTACAACTGTTTTAATATGACAAATTAAATATTTCAAAAGCTGATTTCGGTTATTTGTCCGTCCGAGTGCGTTGCCGAAATAACTGAGTTTGAATATTCATAGGACTTTGTTTGAAAAAGACCTGCAAACATATCGCTGTTCTGCTCGGGAACGGCGGTTGATTTATCTGCAAAGGTTAAATCACATTCTATGCCGTTTTTTTGAAGCCCCATATATGTCATTCCGAAATAAGACAAGCCCTTGCCCTGAGAATACACCTTTTCTCCGCACGGGTCGAAATAATATTTTTCGCCGTTGATTTCCAATTCGGTTAAAAAGTGTGTTGCGTCATAGCCCTTTGCATAAACTCTTGCGGCAGGTATTCCCTCCTGTTGAAGAAGAAAATTGAAGGCCGCTTCAAAGGCAGAGGAAGAGCCTTTCTTCTCAACTATGGCGTCATAAGCGGTTGAGCGTGAATAATCAATTTCAACATTTTGAGCCAAGAAGCTATAAAGATTTAGAATAAATTCATTGTCGGAAGCTGTTCCCGCTTTGCAATCATCAAGAATTACGGAAGCCTCCTTTTTAAATTTCTCAACAAGCTTTTTATGCTCCTTTGAGGAATTTTTATATCTTATTCTAACGCTCTTTGAATCGGAATTTTGCTTAATACTGTCTACAAGATCGGAAAGCGGAAAGCTTGTGTAAAACATAGTTGTTGCCTCATCGTAAACCTCTTCGCCGACCTCGGCACTTTCCTCACAGTTCATAACGGCATTGAAAAGAGCCGTATAAGCATTTTTAGCTTCATCCGAATAATCGGAAAGCCTTGCGTCATAAGTAATCTTCATTTCCCTGATTTCAACCTGCTTTGAGCAGGCAGAGAAAGCAGAAGCGCAAAGCATAACACAAAGTAAAACAGAAACAATCTTTTTCATATCAATATCCGTCCGTTATAAATTCACTTTAATTTGAGAGAGCACCTCACCCACCTTGCCGTGAATAACAAGATTAGCCATAGCGTCGGCAGGAGTTGGAGCCTTATTAATTAATACAAAATTATTTCCCCTGAAATATCTTATAAAGCCTGCGGCGGGATAAACCGCAAGGCTTGTTCCGGCAACAATAAGGCAATCCGCATTTGCAATGGCATTTACTGCGCCGTTAACCGTTTTATCGTCAAGCCCCTCCTCATATAGCACAACATCGGGCTTAACGAGAGAGCCGCATTCGTCGCAATAAGGAATACCGCTTGATTTTTCAATATATTCGGCACCGAAAAATTTTCCGCAGTCTGTGCAATAATTGCGAAGCGTTGAGCCGTGAAGCTCATAAACGCATTTGCTTCCCGCCTTTTGATGAAGCCCGTCTATATTCTGCGTAACAACGGCAGAAAGCTTTCCTGCTCTTTCAAGCTCTGCAAGCTTAAGATGGGCGGAATTTGGCTTTGCGTCAAGGCAAATCAGCTTATCCTTATAAAAGCGGTAAAAATAATCGGTGTGTTTTTCAAAAAAGGTGTGGCTTAAAATCTCCTCGGGCGGATAATCGTATTTTTGATTATAAAGCCCGTCAACAGAGCGAAAATCAGGTATGCCGCTTTCAGTTGAAACGCCTGCACCGCCGAAGAAAACTATTCTGTTGCTTTCGTCAATAATTTTTTGCAACTGTTCAATACTGTTCATATAAGCCGCCTTAGAATTAAAAGTTCATATTATTCCAGCCCCATTGAGACGAGCCGCTGTACTTAACATAAACGCAATCGGGGGAAATGCCGAGAACCTCCTTGAAAATCGAGCAAACCTCTTTTGTCATTCTCTCGCACTGAGAATCGCTTGAGCTTCCGAAAACGGAAATATCAACAAACGCCATAGGCTTGCTTTCGCCCTTAAAATACATTGAGCAATTATCCTCAAAGGAGAGCATCAGCCAGCCCTCGCTTTTTCCGAGAATTTCGATAGCTTTGCCGAGTTTTTCTTTGAGCGTTATTTCCTGCTCCTTTGAAATTTCGGTGTTAGTGTTTGTGTTAATAAAAGGCATAATAATCACTTTTCCTTTCAAATATAATCAGTGTGAAAATCGCACCGATATGTAAATTAAAAAACAAAATTAATTAAAAGCATATAGCCGATTGTTCCGACGGAAATGCTTAAAAGAACATTCTTTTTCCAAAGATGAACGAGCGCAGTTGCTCCAACCGCTATCAGCTTCGGCATAATTTCATTTATTGTTTGCGTTCTGAAATCGCCGAGGCAATAAACAATGAGAACGCCGATAATGGCAACGGGAAGAACATTGCCGAGATAGCGGATAATCTTCGGCGGCTCCTTATCCCCTCTGAAAAGGACGAACGGAACAAGCCTTGTTGCGAAGGTGCACACCGCGGCAACGGCAATCATTATGATTGCCTGATTAGTTGAAAGAGGCATTATTCGTTCCCCCTTTCCTTATCAAGAAGCGGCTTTGCGCACAAAAGAACCGCACAGCAAAGAATAAGCGACGGGAGAAGAAATTTATCTGCACCGAAAATCAAAAGGCATATAAGAGCGCACAAAACGCCTGCCGCTCCGCAGATTTTAAAGCTTTTTCCGCCTCTTATCAAATCAACGAAGATAACGACGAAAAGAGCCGTCATAGAAAAATCAATGCCCGTAAAATCAATGGGAATATTCTGCCCTGCAAGCGAGCCGATAACGGACCCTGCTATCCAATAGAGATGATTTAACTCGCCTATCATAAAGCGTGCTTTAATTTCGTCAACATCCTTCGGTGTTTCATTAAAGGAAACATTAACGGAATAGGTTTCATCGGTCAGCGTAAAAATCATAAAGGGATATCGCCAACCGCCCTTTTTGAACCTTTCAACAAAGGAAAGACCGTAAAAT
>JALEZT010000017.1 GCA_022772725.1 Eubacterium sp. | reverse complement strand
TAACCGTTGTTACTCTTGCCGCTTATTTCATTGGTATGCATCTTGCTCAGGGAACAGAGGAATTTGTTCATCAAAACGGAATGACAATGGCGTTCTTAACTCTTTCAATGGCAGAGATTTTCCATTCGTTCAATATGCGTTCAAGGCGCGAATCAATATTCGCAATGAAAAATCAAAATAAATATCTGCTCGGCGCAATGGTTTTAAGCCTTATCTTAACAACTGTTGTTATCTATGTTCCGTTCCTTGCAAATATGTTTGATTTTGCCGCTATTTCCGCACTTGAATACTTTATTTCAATGCTTCTTGCAATAAGCGTTATTCCGATTGTTGAAATCGTTAAGCTTATTCAAAGAGCGCTTGAAAAGAAAAAAAGATAATTTCAAATCAAAGAGCTCCGCAGAGAAAAATTCTGCGGAGTTTTCTTTATATATAATATATTTTTTTCTTTATTTTTATTAATATATATGATATTATAATAATGGTGATTTATATTGACCCTGAAAAAGAACGATGAAATAACCCTGAAAATAGAGTCAGTAACCTCCGAGGGAAGCGGAGTCGGCAGATATAACGGCTTTGCGGTTTTTGTTCGCAATTCCGTTGCCGGAGACACTGTTTTAGCTCATATAATCAAGGCTTCAAAGAATTATGCCGTTGCCGTAATCAAGGAGATAATAGAACCGTCGGAAAACAGGATTGAATCCGATTGCCCCGTTTCCGATAAATGCGGCGGCTGCTCGTTAAGGTATATGACCTATGAGCAGGAGCTTCTGTTTAAGAAAAGCTTTGTTGAAGAAAATATCGCAAGAATAGGCCATATTAATTTTAAAGCAGAGGAGATTATCGGAGCCCAAAGCGTTGATAATTACAGAAATAAGGCGCAGTATCCCGTCCTTTGCGAAAACGGCTCCTTTTCAGCAGGCTTTTATGCTTATAAAAGCCACCGCATTATTCCCGTTGATTATTGCAGGCTTCAACCAAAGGAGTTTGAAAAGGGAATAAAGGCGTTTGAAAAATGGGCGCTTAAAAACAATATTTCATCCTTTGATGAAAAAACAGGCAAGGGCGTTTTGCGCCACATATATTTCCGCAAGGCGTTTGCAACGGGCGAGATAATGGCGTGTGCCGTCGTTAATGCAAAAGATATACCCGATAAGGATTATCTTATAGAAGAGCTTAAATCGGCTTTTGATAATCTCAAAAGCGTTGTTTTAAATATAAACAGAAAAAACACTAATGTTATTTTAGGCAATGAAACAATAACGCTTTGGGGAAGCGATAAAATAACGGATATTCTTCTCGGCAAGCGCTTCGTTATTTCTCCCGAAAGCTTTTATCAGGTTAATCACAGTCAGTGCGAAAGGCTGTATACCGCCGCGGCGGAGTTTGCGGATTTAAAGGGAGATGAAACGCTCCTTGATTTATACTGCGGAGCGGGCACAATCGGCTTAACAATGGCAGATAGGTGCAAAAGGCTTATCGGCATAGAAATTGTTCGGCAGGCAGTTGAAAATGCAAAGGAAAATGCAAAAATCAATTCGGTTGAAAACGCAGAGTTTATCTGCGCAGACGCATTTGAGGGCGCAAAAATAATAACCGAAAGGGGAATTAAGCCCGATGCGGTTATTCTTGACCCTCCCAGAAAGGGTTGCCAAAAGGAGATTTTTGATTTAATCGAAAGCCTAAATATAAAAAGAATTGTCTATGTTTCCTGCAACAGTGCAACGCTTGCAAGAGACCTTGAAATATTAGCCTCAAAGGGCTATAAGCTCAAACGCCTCAAAGCGATTGACCTTTTCCCCCGCACCCCGCATGTGGAGAGCGTGGTTCTGTTGACTAAAGTACATAAATAAAAACTAATATTGTAAAGAAAAGATATGTAAAGCAGATTGACTGGCTGAATTTGAATAAGTCGGCACAGAATCCGATTACATATCTGAATCCATGATAGAGAGATAAAATTCCTATTTTGTGAGGAAAGGCAATATGATAAGTTTATATAAAATAAAAAACATAAAGCATAAAAGGGTTCT
>JALEZT010000013.1 GCA_022772725.1 Eubacterium sp. | reverse complement strand
AAATTTTTCTGTTATTTTTTGTAAGTTTGTGGTATAATTAAATTATGAGGAAATATTTTCTATAAATAATCTACTAAATGTTATATAGCTCGGAGGGAAGGAAATGTTCAGCATAGGAGATATTTTTATTTACGGCTCTAACGGAGTTTGCAGAATAACGGATATTAAAGAGGAAAAATTCGGATCGGAATTTAAAACATATTATATTCTTTCGCCTTTTTTTGATAAAAGAGAAACCATTTATGTTCCCACCGATAACGAAATGCTTGTTTCAAGGCTGAAGGAAATTCTTTCAAAGGAAGAAATAATCAAGATGATAAAGGACATTCCCTCGCGCGAGAATATATGGAACGACAACATTAATCTGCGTAAGGAGGAATTCAAAAAAATAATAAAAAGCGCAGACAGAACGGCGCTTTGCTCGCTTTTGAAAACGCTTCACGATAGGCGGATTATTCTTGCAAAATCGGGCAAAAGCCTTTCCGTTTATGACGAAAGATTTCTTAAACAGGCGCAAAGCATTATTCACGGCGAAATAGCACTTGTGCTTGAAATGAAGCCCGACGAGGTTGAGCCGTTTATTACGAAAACAATCGAAGCGGCATAAGACATAATATATTTAAAATCGGGAAATTTTCCCGATTTTTTTGTTGCACACTTTTACATATAACTATATAATTATATTAGAGAACAGATTTGCACGAGAGGAGAAATGATTATATGTCTGTTTTACTTCCTGCCTTTAAATTATTTTGGAAGCTTAATGCAAAAAAGGATTTTGAAAGAATTGCGCTTCAAACGCCGACGGCAAATGTTGATGAAATAATTGATATTCCTTACATAAACGACGGCAAAAAGGAGCACACGCTTGATGTTTATTTTCCGTCAAAAACAGATAAAAGGCTGCCCGTTATTGTTGATATTCACGGCGGCGGCTGGCTCGGCGGAAGCAAGGAGATAAACAAAAACTACTGCCTTAATCTTGCTTCAAAGGGCTTTACCGTTTTTTCTATTAACTATCGCCTTGCGGGAGATTACAGATTTAAAGACCAAATTGAAGATATGTTTGCGGCTTTTGATTTTATTGCCGAAAACGCCTGCGATTATCCTGCCGATTTGAACAATACTTTTTTAACCGGAGATTCTGCGGGAGGTCATTTTGTTTGCGTTATTTCCGCGATATGCTCTAACAGAGAGCTTCAAAAGGATTTCAACATTAACGAGCCTGCGCTCAAATTCAAAGCGGTCGGTGCAGTTTGCCCCGCCGTTGACCTTGTAAGCCCTAACATTAAAATGAATATCAATCTGCCCGAAATACTCGGTCCTGAGCTTAAAAGGAGCAAATATTTCAAATATATGGATTTCAAAAGGATTGCAAACAGAAATATGCTGCCGTTTTATGTTGTTACCTCCTCGGGAGACTTTTTAAGAAAGCAGGCATACAAGCTTTGCGAGACACTTGACCGCAATAAAATTGAATATAAGTTTCACGATTTTGAGGGATATTACGCAGGCAGAAAGCTTCCGCATGTTTTTCCCGTTCTTGACCCGTCGCCCTCATATTCACAGGAATGTATTAACGAAATGCTTGATTTCTTTATTAAACATTCAAATTAACAAAACAAAAAAATGCTTCGGAGCTTTATCAACTCCGAAGCTTTTTATTTTCATAAAACCTTTGAAAGAAAATCCTTTAACCTTGCGTTTTGAGGGTTTTGGAAAAACTCAACAGGTGTGTTTTCCTCTTGGATAATTCCGTCATCAATAAACAAAACCTTTGAAGCAACCTCGCGCGCAAAGCCCATTTCGTGAGTTACAACAACCATTGTCATTCCCTCATCTGCAAGCTCCTTCATAACCTGAAGAACCTCGCCAACCATTTCGGGATCAAGTGCGGAGGTTGGCTCATCAAAAAGCATAACCTTGGGATTCATTGCAAGGGAGCGCACAATGGCAACCCTCTGCTTCTGTCCGCCCGAAAGCTGACTCGGATAAGCGTCTGCCTTATCGGAAAGACCAACCATTGAAAGAAGCCTTAACGCATTTTCATTTGCCTCCTCCTTGCTCATAACCTTGAGCCGAACGGGAGCAAGCGTTATATTTTTCATAATCGTAAGATTATTGAAAAGATTGAAATGCTGAAAAACCATTCCCATGTGCTTTCTGGTTTCGTTTATATCTGTTTTTTTATCTGTTATACATTGTCCGTCAAACCAGATTTTGCCTTCTGTTGGAACTTCAAGAAGATTTAAGCAACGCAAAAAGGTGCTCTTGCCCGAGCCGGACGGACCGATAACAACTATTTTATCGCCCTTTTGGATATTATAATCAATACCCTTTAAAACCTCGTGGTCGCCAAAGGATTTTTTAAGACCCTCAACCTTAATTAAAGCATCAGTGATCACTTGCGCGAAGCCTCCTTTCAAGCAATGAAACAAGTTTTGAAAGAACCATTACCATAATAAGATAAATTACCGCAACCGCGATAAGAGGCATAAATGCGCTGAAGGTTTTTCCTCTGATAAGATTGCCTGCTCTTGTGAGGTCTGTTATGGCAACATAGCCCGCAACGGAGGTTTCCTTTAAAAGAACGATAACCTCGTTTGCAAGCGCAGGAAGAACATTTTTGAACGCCTGAGGAATAATGATGTGCACCATAGTTTGCACAAAATTAAGACCCATTGCCCTGCCTGCCTCAAATTGACCGGCATCAATAGACATAATTCCCGAGCGGAATATTTCGGCAACATACGCACCCGAATTGATACCGAATGCAAGAATTGCAACAAGTATTTTATTATTAGACGAAGCAAAGATAATATAATACATTATAAGAAGCTGAACAACAACGGGAGTTCCTCTTATTATCGTTAAATAAAGCTTTGCAATGCCGTTTAAAACAGAAAGAACGGCCTTTGAAGCACCGTGCATACTATCTGCATTTTTATCATAGGAAGAACGGATAATGGCAATAAGAACACCGAGAACAATGCCGATTACAACGGCAACCAAGGTTATTTTTAAGGTGTTTCCCAAGCCCTCAACAAGAAGCTTCCATCTGTTTCCGTCAACAAAATTAAGGATAAACTGAGATTTCAAATTATCAAACCACTCTGCCAAAGCGAAGCCTCCTTTAAACATTCACAAAAAATCAAGGGGTGGAAGCCCACCCCTTTCAGTAAAAATTACTTATTCAGCAGGAATATATTTATCAATGATGTTTTGAACTGTTCCGTCTGCGATAAGCTCTTTAAGAGCGTTGTTTACCTCTTCGGTAAGCTCACTGCCCTTTGCAAATGCGATTGCATAATCCTCTTCTGTATATTTAGTGTCAAGAATTTTAAGACCCTCATTAGCCGCAACGAATGATTTTGCAGGCTCGTTATCAATGATAACAGCATCAATCTTGCCTGTTGTAAGAGAGGTTACTGCCTCTGCACCTGTTTGATACTGTTCAACAGTGCAGGTTGTTAAGCCTTTTTCAATATCGCCTGAGAAGTAAATATCGGCAGTTGTTGAAATCTGAACGCCAACCTTGTAAGCGGCACCTTCTGCATAAAGGTCATCAACAGAAGTGATGGGCGAATTCTCTGCAACTATGATTGCCTGAACGCCTGTTGCATAAGAGGTTGAGAAATCAACGCTTTGAAGACGCTCATCTGTTACGGTAAGACCTGCCATACCCATATCAGCCTTGCCTGTTGAAACGGAATTGATGATTGCATCAAAATCCATATTTTCAACAACAAGCTCCTTGCCGAGCTTATCAGCGATAGCCTGAGCGATTTCAATGTCTATACCAACATAGCTGCCGTCATCTCCGATTGACTCATAGGGCGGGAAATCCGCACTTGTTGCAAGAGTTAATGTGTCTTTTGTTTCTTCCTTGGCTGAGCATCCTGCGAAGCAAGCAAAAACAAATGCTGCTGCAAGAACAAGAGCCATTATTTTAGTGAACTTTTTCATAATGATTCTCCTTATTTTATTTTGAATTTTTATGATTGTTAATTATAATACTTAATTATGCAAAATGCAAGTATATTATTGAATATTTATTCATATTGTGATAAAATAACCTCATACTAAATGTATTTTATGGTGATTTTATGAATAAAATTGAATATTATGATTATCTTCCGCAGGAGGCCGTTCAAATAAGAACAAGCGTTTTTGTTGAGGAGCAGGGCTTCAAGGAGGAGTTTGACGGAACAGATAAAACGGCAATTCATCTTTTGCTTTTTAAAGATTCGAAGGCGGTTGCAACCGCAAGAATGTTTACGGAAAACGGCGGAAAATCATATCATATCGGCAGGGTTGCCGTTTTAAAGGAATACAGGCGTGAGCATCTGGGAAGCGTTATTATGAAATCGCTTTGCGAAAAGGCAAAGGAGCTCGGCGCAGAGAAATGCGAGCTTTCGGCGCAATGCAGAATAAAGGATTTTTATAAATCACTCGGCTTTCACGAGGTTGGAGAGGTTTATCTTGACGAGCACTGCCCGCACATATATATGGAGAAAACACTATGATAAAAATTGATTTAAAAAATGCTACCGAAAGGCAAAGGATAAAGGGCTTTGGTGCCTCTGCGTGCTGGTGGAGCCAAAATGTTGCAACCGAAAAAACGGCGCAGGAGCTTTGCGATTTGCTCTACACGGAAAAGGGACTTAACCTAAACATATACAGATATAATATCGGCGCAGGATGGGACGAAGCAAACTGCCGTGTGCCGAACCCGTGGAGAAAATGCGAATCCTTTTACATAAACGACGATGAAAACGAGGACGAAGGCTACTGCGGCGGCGGATACGATTGGAGCAGAGATAAAAACGCATATAATTTTATGAAGCTTTGCATAGAAAAAGGCAATGTTGACACCGTTATTCTTTTTGCAAACTCGCCTCATTATGCCTTAACATCAAGCGGACAGGCAAGCGGAAGCCTTATGCACCACACCTGCAATCTTCCGAAGAGCAGATACAAAGCCTTTGCAGAATATTTTCTTGATATTACCGAGCATTTTATTAACGACGGCATTCCCGTTACATACATAAGCCCAATAAACGAGCCTCAATGGAAATGGGGCGGCAAAAATGTTTGGCAGGAGGGATGCCATTATGAGCCCGAGGAGGTTTGCGAGGTTTTCAGAATTTTTGCTGAAGAGATTGAGAAAAGAGGTCTTTCGGTTAAGCTTTACGGCCCCGAAAGCGGAGAGATAGGCGGAAAAACGCAGGAATATCTTAATCTTTTCAAGCAGGACGAGGTTATTATGCGAAACCTCGGAGCCTTTGCCGTTCACTCCTATCATTCCGACAGAGATGTTGAAATCAGAAAGAGCTTTTATAATGACACTGTTTTAGAAAATCCCGACATACGCTTTGATATGA
>JALEZT010000185.1 GCA_022772725.1 Eubacterium sp. | reverse complement strand
TATGTGTACTATAAACTAAAGTTATATTTACAACAGAATAATTTGTGCTATAATGTAATTACCATAAAGAGTGTGCGAGGGACAAGCCCGTTGACCACACAGCAACCTGCGTTTGTAAGGTGCTAATGCTTGTATGATGGGCGTTGTGTTTGTGTTTTTAACACTCCTTTCTTTGTTCCCATCATAACGATGGGAGTTTTCTTTTGCACTCTTTTGGAAATATTTTTTTAAGGAGTGTTTTTATGAGAACAATCGCAAATTTATTAAACCTTGACGGAAGAGTGTATGTTTATGTGCCAAGCAAGAACATCAGAAGGCTATTCTTAAAGAATGCCCAAGAAGAAGGCTTTAGATTTGCTGACGGAGTGAAGCCCACAAGAAGACGGGCTTACGATGATATTTATGCACTGAATAAGGATTTTACATTGAATTTTGTTGGCTATAATGGGCATATCGCCTTTCATCATCCTAACTTTTTTGATAATGATAAGTTGATAAGAATAGACTATTCCGCCTATCTTTCAGGTGCAGAAAACTATATTATAAGATAGAAAAAAGCCGACTTAATGTGTTCATAAGGTACAGAGAAAGAGCACTTGACCAACAGCAGTTTAAACGCAATCCCAAAGCGAAACAGTTAAACATGTTGCAAAAGCTAACAGATTATAATAAAATAATAGTTAATAAAACTTCAAGGACGGTACGCTTATGAAAAACATCAGCTTGCATCCCAATCCGATTTTTGAACGCGATAATTGGCAAAGCTTAAACGGTGAATGGGATTTCGGCTTTAACAAGAATGCAGATAAAAATTACAGGTTTTTGAGTGAACGGGAGGCTGTGGATTTTTACAAAAAATCCATATGCACGCATAAGATAACTGTTCCGTTCTGTATTGAAAGCTCTCTTTCGGGAATAGGATACACCGACTTTTTAAACCGTGTTTGGTATAAAAGGCGAGTTAATATAACAGCCGATGGCAAGAGAGTGTTTTTGCATATCGGTGCCTGTGATTACAAAGCAACCGTAATAGTTAACGGCAATTTTGCGGGAAGCCACAAGGGCGGATATACGCCCATTTGCTTTGATATAACCGAATATGTTACCGACGGAGAGAATGAGCTTTTTATACTGTGCGAGGATAACACAAGGGACAGCCTTATTCCCGGCGGTAAGCAGAGCGACAGAAGAAAATCCTATGCCTGCTCATATACAAGAACAACGGGCATCTGGCAGAGCGTTTATCTTGAATATGTGCCTGAAAGCTATCTAAAGCATTTTAAGCTTACGCCGTCATTAAAGCACGAAAATATAACCATCGAGCTTGATTTGTGCGGAAACGCAGAGCTTGAAATCAATGCATACCTCGACGGCAAAAATGTAGGCTCAAGCACTGTGACAGACGCATCAGGATATGTTATTGTGCAAATTCCCATAAGTGATATAAGGGCTTGGGAGCTTGGCAATGCTACGCTTTATGATTTGGAAATAAAATTCGGCGATGACACGGTGAAAAGCTATTTCGGTTTAAGAGATATCGCGCTGAAGGATTACAAATTTATATTAAACGGAAAAAGTGTATTTCAAAGAACCGTGCTTGACCAAGGCTTTTACAGAAAAGGAATTTACACTGCCGAAAATGATGATGAGCTAAGACAGGATATTGAGCTTTCCATGGCTCTCGGCTTTAACGGCGCACGGCTTCATCAAAAGGTATTTGACCCCCGATTTCTGTATTTCTGCGACCTTATGGGATATATGGTATGGGGAGAGTATGCAAACTGGGGACTGGATTATTCCAATCCCAAGGCAGTTGATATTTTCCTAAAGGAATGGGGAGAAGCCTTGGAGCGTGATTATAACCACCCTGCCATTATAGGCTGGTGTCCTTTTAATGAAACCTGGGATTACAGGCGCAGAAGGCAGTATGACCCGTTGCTTCAAACGGTTTACGAATATACAAAAAAATATGACCGCACGAGGCCCTGCATCGACACAAGCGGAAATTTTCACGTTGTAACCGACATATACGATGTGCACGATTACCGCGGAGAATACGACGAATTTCGCAAAAGTTATGAACGGCTTGTTACGCACGGTGAGCTTTACGAGCATGTTTTGCAGGATAATCCGGGACGGCAAAAATATAAGGGCGAGCCTGTTTTCATCAGCGAATACGGCGGAATAAAATGGGAAGCAGATAAGCAATACAAATCCTGGGGCTACGGTGATGATGTTAAAACAGAGGACGAGCTGCTTGAACGATACAAGGGATTAACCGAAGCAATTTTGGATAATGAGCGTATGCTCGGCTTTTGCTACACACAGCTTTATGATGTGGAGCAGGAGCAAAACGGATTATACACATATGACAGAAAAAATAAATTCAGCCAAAAAATATATGATGAAATAAGAAAAATAAATACACAAAAGGCTGCCATAGAATAATGGCGGCATAAAGTTATTTATGATATTTTGAATTGTTTAAAATAGAAAAGGCTCTGTATATTTGCTCGAGCAAAACAGCACTTCAAAGCAGCGGAAAATTCATTCCGTGGCAGGTTGTAACAATCTCAACCGACGGAAAAATAGGGTAACGGTAATAATCCGAACCCGTCAAAAATGCAGTATTAAAGCGATATTTGTCGCTTTCGCTGTTGCCTTGCGTCAGCAAGGCTGCCATCTCAAGATGCCAAATCTCATCTTTACTCCAAGCA
Source organism: Eubacterium sp. (assembly GCA_022772725.1). GTDB lineage: Bacteria > Bacillota > Clostridia > Oscillospirales > Acutalibacteraceae > Eubacterium_R. Next base: position 13 of record JALEZT010000185.1, on the reverse strand, counting down.
TTTTTGATGCTTT
>JALEZT010000156.1 GCA_022772725.1 Eubacterium sp. | reverse complement strand
ATAACGATAAGCCGCGTGCGCTTCCTCTTATTAAACGCTTTTATGATTTGGGCTTTAATATCGAGGCAACAGAGGCAACTGCAAAATTCCTTAAAAAGCACGGAATAAGAACAAGAGTGCGCGCAAAGCTTACTATTGACGACAGCGACGAAATCCTTATGGCGCTTCGTCAGGGTCATATTTCCTATGTTATCAACACTATTGATATAAGCCATGGCGACAGCCATTCGGACGGCTCGGAAATCCGCCGTGCCGCCGTTGAAAATAATGTAACTATGTTCACATCGCTTGACACGGTAAAGGTTCTTCTTGATGTTCTTGAAGAGATAACCCTCGGTGTGTCAACGATAGATGCGGAGTAATTATGTATAAACAGGGAATTTATAAAATTATATCTAACGAGCCGTTAACAAAGGATGTTTATAAAGCCGTTCTTGAAGGCGACACACAGTATATAACCGCCCCCGGTCAGTTTATAAACATTCAGCTTTGCGGAAAATTTCTGCGCCGTCCCATATCCGTTTGTGATTATGACGATAAAACCGTAACAATTATTTATAAGGTTGTGGGCGAGGGAACAGAGCAAATGAGCAAAATGCAGGTCGGCGAAACGCTCGATTGCTTAACGGGTCTTGGAAACGGCTATGATATTTCAAAATCAAAAAGGCCACTTGTTATCGGCGGCGGAGTAGGTGTTCCTCCTCTTTATAACCTAACTAAAAGGCTTATTGCGGATAACCAAAAGCCAACCGTTATTTTGGGCTTTAACACCGCAGATGAGGTTTTTTATGAGGAAGAGTTTAAGGCTCTAGGCGCAGAGGTTATAGTTGCAACGGCAGACGGAAGCCACGGAGTTAAGGGCTTTGTAACAGACGCAATGCCCGAGGATTACGATTATTTTTACACCTGCGGCCCTATGCCTATGTTTAAGGCGATAGAGAAAAAGGTTAAAACCTCGGGTCAGTACAGCTTTGAGGAAAGAATGGGCTGCGGCTTCGGTGCGTGTATGGGATGCTCGTGCAAAACAAAGTACGGCAGTAAAAGAATTTGCAAGGACGGCCCCGTGCTTGTCAGGGAGGAGATTATATGGTAGATTTATCTGTAAATTTCTGCGGTCTTGAAATGGATAATCCCGTTGTTCCTGCAAGCGGAACCTTTGGCTTCGGAAAGGAATTTAAGGATTTTTACGATATAAATATTCTCGGCTCGTTCTCGTTTAAGGGCACAACAAGGGACGCCCGCTTCGGAAATGAAACACCGCGTATTGCCGAATGTAAAAACGGAATGATAAATGCCGTGGGGCTTCAAAATCCGGGAGTTCATCATGTTATAGAGCATGAGCTTCCCGAAATGAAGGAATATTTTCATAAAAAGGTTATTGCAAATGTCAGCGGCTTTTCCGTTGAGGATTATGCTTACACCTGTTCTCTGCTCGATAAGGAGGAGCAGGTCGGTCTGCTTGAAGTTAATGTAAGCTGTCCTAATGTTCACGGCGGCGGTATGAGCTTCGGCACTCAGCCCGAATGTGCCGCAGAGGTAACAAGGGCGGTTAAAGCGGTAACAACAAAGCCTGTTATAATTAAGCTTTCTCCGAATGTAACCGATATTGTTTCAATCGCCAAGGCGTGTGAGGAGGCGGGAGCAGACGGTATCTGCCTTATAAATACGCTTCTCGGTATGAGGATAGACACAAAACGCAGAAAGCCCGTTATTGCAAATAAAATGGGCGGATTTTCGGGCGACGCTGTTTTTCCCGTTGCCGTTCGTATGGTTTATCAGGTCTCAAAGGCTTGCAGTATTCCCGTTATGGGCTGCGGAGGAGTTTCAACCGCCGCAGATGTTATTGAAATGATGATGGCAGGTGCAACCGCCGTTCAGGTCGGTGCCGCAAATTTAGTTAATCCCTATGCCTGCAAGGATATTATAGAAGCGCTTCCCAAGGAGTGCGAAAGGCTCGGCATAGAAAAAATAAGTGATATAATAGGAGTGGTTGATTAATGGGAAAGGATGTTATCGTTGCCTGCGATTTCAGCAGTGCAGACGCTGTTTTCAGCTTTCTTGATAAGTTTGAAAACGAAAAAAGAAAGCCCTTTGTTAAAATCGGTATGGAGCTTTACTATGCAGAGGGACCCTCAATTGTTAAGGAAATCAAAAAAAGAGGACACAAAATTTTTCTTGATTTAAAGCTTCACGATATACCTAATACAGTTAAAAAGGCTATGTCTGTTTTGTCCTCTCTTGATGTTGATATGACTAATCTTCACGCCGCAGGCACGGTTGAAATGATGAAGGCCGCTCTTGAAGGCTTAACAAAGGAGGACGGCACAAGGCCTATACTTATTGCCGTAACCCAGTTAACATCCACAAGCGAGGAAAGAATGCAAAATGAGCTTCTTATAAACGCTTCAATTAATGACACTATCGTTAAATACGCTCAAAACACAAAGGAAGCAGGGCTTGACGGCGTTGTTTGCTCTCCACTTGAAGCAGGAATGGTTAAGGACGCCTGCGGAAAGGGCTTCATAACCGTAACCCCCGGCGTGCGATTTGCAGACGGAGATAAGGGCGATCAGGTTAGAATAACAACTCCCGCAAGGGCAAAGGAAATCGGCTCTGATTATATAGTAGTCGGCAGACCTATCACTCAGGCAGAAGACCCCGTTGCCGCATACAGAAGATGCGTTGAAGAATTTGTTGATTAATAGTTAGGAGAAAAAATATGAGTATAACTAAGGAACAGATAGCAAAGGATTTGCTTTCAATCAAAGCAGTATTTTTAAGACCCGAGGAGCCGTTTACCTGGGCTTCGGGTATTAAAAGCCCCATTTATTGCGACAACCGCTTAACTCTTTCTGCCCCCGAGGTAAGAAAGGATGTTGAAGCAGGACTTGCAGAAACGGTTAAGGAGTATTTCCCCGAGGCAGAGGTGCTTATGGGAACTTCAACGGCAGGCATTGCACACGCCGCAATAACCGCTACCATTCTTGATATGCCTATGGGCTATGTTCGTTCGGGTCATAAGGACCACGGCAGACAAAATCAGATTGAGGGAAGACTTGAAAAGGGTCAAAAGGTTGTTGTTATTGAGGATTTAATTTCAACAGGCGGCTCGGTGCTTGAGGTTGTTGATGTTCTGCGCGAAGCAGGCGCAGATGTTCTCGGCGTTGCTTCAATCTTTACCTACGGTATGCAAAAGGGAAAAGACAGATTAAATGAAGCAAATGTTATTAACCATAGCCTTTGCGATTTTGAAACGCTTGTGGGCATTGCCGCCGAAGAGGGCTATATAAAGTCGGGCGATGTTGCAAAGCTTAAAGCCTTTATGGCAAATCCGCAGGACCCGTCTTGGATGAATTTATAAGAAAAACTGTTTAAAAGGAGTGGTTTTATGCGCCATTGTTTAGACACAACAGATTTAACCGTTCAGGAAATTGACGAGCTTGTTGAGCTTGCAATGGATATTATTGCAAATAAGGAAAGGTATTCCGAAATATGCAAGGGCAAAAAGCTTGCAACGCTCTTTTTTGAGCCCAGCACGCGTACAAGGCTTTCCTTTGAAGCGGCAATGATGGAGCTCGGCGGAAATGTTATCGGCTTTTCAGAGGCTAATTCCTCCTCTGCGTCAAAGGGCGAAAGCGTTGGCGACACTATAAGAGTTGTTTCCTGCTATGCAGATATAATTGCCATGCGCCATCCCATAGAGGGCGCTCCGAGGGTTGCCTCCTATAAAAGCCTTGTTCCCGTTATTAATGCGGGCGACGGAGGTCATAGCCACCCAACTCAAACGCTTACGGATTTGCTGACAATATTCCGTGAAAAAGGCAGATTTGATAATTTAACAATCGGACTTTGCGGAGATTTAAAATTCGGCAGAACGGTGCACAGCCTCATAAAAGCAATGTGCAGATGCAGTAATATTAAATTCGTTCTTATCTCTCCCAAGGAGCTCGGAGTTCCCGATTATATTAAAACCGATTATCTTAACGAAAAGGGAATTGAATATATTGAAACCGAAAAAATGGAGGAGGCTATGCCCTCGCTCGATATTCTTTATATGACGCGTATTCAGCGTGAACGCTTCTTCTCCGAGGATGAATACTTAAAGCATAAGGATGCGTTTATTTTAAGCCCCGATAAGCTTGAAAACGCAAAAAGCGATTTAACAATTATGCATCCGCTCCCAAGGGTAAACGAGATAACCACCGAGGTGGATAATGATCCTCGCGCAAAATATTTTGAGCAGGCTATGAACGGAAAGTATATAAGAATGGCACTTATAATAACGCTTCTCAGGTGGGGAGGTGCTCTTAAATGAAAATTGACGAAATAGAAAACGGCTATGTGCTCGACCATATAACCGCCGGCAACGGTATGAGGGTTTATGAGGCCCTCGGCCTTGATAGGCTTAATTGTCAGGTTGCAATAATTCAAAATGCAAAATCAAAAAAGCTCGGCGTTAAGGATATAATTAAGGTTAATGAGCTTATTGATTTGAATTTAGATGTTCTCGGATTTATCGACCCGAATATAACAGTTAATGTTATTAAAAATTCGGTGGCGGAAAAGAAAAAATTAACATTGCCCAAAAGAATAGTAAATGTTGTTAAATGCTCAAATCCGCGTTGCATTTCAAATGTTGAAGATGCCGTTGATTATGAATTTGTTTTAACCGATAATAAGGGCACTTATCGTTGTATATACTGTGAAACAAAGGCTAATTAATATCAAAGGAGCATATTCCTATGCCACAGGCTGTTGAAGAGAAGAAAAAATCTAAAAGCAAGGGGATGAAGGCGTTGATTATTGCCGTTGCCGTAATTGCCGCAATCGCGGTTATTGCCGCGTTGTTTATACATATAACAACCATGCCGAAATCCGAAGCAGATGAAAACGCAATCTATGTCGGCGGTATGATTACCTCCGATACGGTTGATTATCAAAGCGAGGCAGCAGAGGGGCTTGATAAAAATCCGGTTGTAAAATTTATGCAGATGGTTTGGCGATTTTGCGATGGCGGAGATAAGAAAAAGCACGCTACTCAAACTCCTCCCGATAATGTTATTGAGATTGCCGATATTCCGTATATTGACGACGGCAATCATTATCATAAGCTTGATGTTATGTATCCCGATAACGCTTCTGCACAGGATAAATTGCCTGTTATTATTGATATTCACGGCGGCGGTTGGATGTATGCCGATAAGGATTTAAACGATCATTATTGCCTCGGTCTTGCAAGCAGGGGATATGTTGTGTTTAATATCAGCTATCGTCTTGTGCCCGATGTAACGGTTGGGGAGCAGATACAGGATGTTGCGCTTGCGCTTCAATGGATTTCTCAGAATATGAGTAATTATCCCTGCGATACGGAAAATATTTTGCTAACGGGAGACAGTGCAGGCGGTCAGCTTGCTGTTTATTCTGCAATTATTCTCCAAAGCGATGAGCTTAAATCTGTTTTCAACACGGCTGATGTTGATATGGATATAACCGCTCTGTTGCTGACCTCGCCCGTTTCTTATATGAAGAGCGGCGGATTATTCAGCGTATACACAAAGCCTCTTTGGGGTAAGGATTATAAGGATAAGCCAACCTATAATTATATGGATCTTGACGAAATCATTGATTATGCAGAAGATATGCCGCCAACATATCTTATCACAAGCAGCGGAGACACTCTTGCACATTCGCAAACATTAAGAGCCTATGAGCTTTTGCAAAGCAAGGGAGTAAGGTGTGAGCTTGCAGATTATGATAAGCAGGCGTTCGGCAAAAGCCTGCCTCATGTTTTCAGCGTGCTTTATCCGTATGACGAAGCGGGAACAGTCGCAACAGATTCAGCCCTTGATTTTTATCAACAAATAATTTCTCAAAAGCAAACCGTTTCCGAACAATGAACAAAAAAACGGGCAGTTCAAATATGAGCTGCCCGTTTTTTTTAACCTTTAAGTCTGTCTGTAATTTTTTGTGCTTCATAGTAGATTTTCTCGGTGTCTGCTTCGGGAAATTCTCCGTTTTCGTAAAGAATTCTTCCGTTAACAACTGTCATATAAACATTTTCCTTTGAACCGCTGTAAACAAGATTTTTAACAATATTATTAATCGGCTGCATATTCGGTCTGTTAAGATTAATAACGGTTAAATCCGCTTTCTTGCCTGTATCAATAATATCGCAGTCATATAGCCCCATACAATGTGCCGAGCCAACCGTTGCCCATTTTATAATTTCGTTTGCGTCGCAGGCAGAAGCGTCGTTTTGTGAAAGCTTTTGAAGTGCCGCAGTTAAGTGCATTTCTCGGAACATATCGAGTGCATT
>JALEZT010000148.1 GCA_022772725.1 Eubacterium sp. | reverse complement strand
AATTGCTTATATATAAGCAGGGTAAGAACATACTGTCCGTCAAAATTAACAACGGGGCGGAAGGTTGCCGTGCCTGCGCCGTGATTAAGAAGACCGATACCCTTGCCGGACGGAAGCCTTTTAATGTTAAGCACTCTTGCTCTGCCCGAAAGTTCTGCGTCCTCGGGATAAAGCGTAAGCTCTGCTTTACTGCCGGGAGCGCTTATTTCAATTGCTTCAATAATCGGAGCCTCGCCGCTGATTATTTTGTGGTGGCAGAAATCATATTTGAAAAATTCGCAGCCCCACTCGGCAAAGGTTTGCGCGTCAAGCACTTCTTTTCCGAGGCTTGCGGGTAAGTCCTCGCAGGTTGCCGTTCCGTTTGAGGTGTAAAGGCCAACCTTCATTCCCATTTGGTTTATCTGCGAAATAAGGTGCGGAATACCGCTTGGGAATTTTTCCAAATCGCCTTGAAGTCTGCCGTTAGCGTCGCGCAGAGAGCTCTGCCAGCAGTCATCAAGATTAATATATTGATAGCCCGCTTCAAGCAAGCCTGTTTTTTTCATTGCCTCTGCGGTGCTTAAAATAAGGTCTTCGCTGATGTTTTGGCGAAAGGTGTTCCAGCTGCTCCATCCCATAGGGGGAGTAAGCGCGGCACCGTTTGAATAAGGCTCCTCGGAATCGGTGTCGATAGTAACCTTTGTTGGCTTAGTTATTTTCTGCAAGGCGCAGATAGGGCATTTGCCTCTGCTTCTGTAAACGGCAAACCAAATGCCGAATGAAGCCGCCGCAATAAGCAGAATAACCAAAATAGCTATAAAAAATTTCATACCAATCCAATCTCCTTAAAATAATCATATTCATCAGCCGCCTGTGCCCTTGCTTCCTCAGAGCCGAGTTCGCGAACGGCGGTTTTCATAAAATCTTTTCTGTTTTTTAAATTATAAAAAAATCTGTATCCCCACGCAAGCGGAGTTAAATAAGGTCTGCCCTCAATAAATTTAATATACGGTATTTCCTTCATTTTTTCGTAAGAGGGGAATAAGAGGCGTATTTTTGAGCTTATTTTGCCCGATGAGGCGTTTTCTTCAAGCGCTCTGCGTTCAAGCACGGCGGCGGTGCTTCTCTGTGAGTTGCCAAACGCACCGTGGCAAGCCAAAAACTCCTCTGTTTTTTGAGTGCTTTTTCCGAAATCCCTGCCGACCCCGTACCATTTAAAGCAAACAGAAAGAATTGCTTTTGCAAAATCGGAAAGCAGACATTCGCTTAAATCGGAAACAGCCCTGTCCAAATCAATATTGCATTTTTTTAAAACGGCGGCAAGGTCAAGCACAAGCTTTATTCCTGCACCGTAAAAGCAAAAATGATGGGCAATATGAGCAATTAAGTATTCAAAATGGTATTCATCGGGGAAAACACCCTCGTATCCGTTAAAAACAGCCCTTTCAACAGCGTTTTCAAAGTATTCGCTGACATTTCCCGCACCTGCTCTGCCATTTATAACAGAGGTGTGAATTTCAAAAAGAACGCCGTTTTTTTCATAATCCCAAACAGGCCCGTTTGAGTTTTTGCAAGCAAAGCCGTTTGCAGTTAAAAGCTCTTTAACCTTATCTCTGTTTTCTTTGTCTATAAGGAGGTCTGTGTCGCCCATAGAACGGCTTTCCGCCACGGGAAACAAATTCCTCAAAACCGCACCCTTGAACAAAACAAAGCGTATTTGTGCCTGCGAGAGAAGTGCTTTCAGCTCGTCGAGCGTTTGCACCTGCATATTAGATGCGTAAACCAAATCAAAAAAGGTGTTTTCAAGTCGGCTGAAAAGCTCTTTTTCGATCATATCCCTGTTTTCTGCGTTTTTAACTGCGCAGTAAAGCACTCCGCAAAGGTTGTGCTCCCTCGCAAGAGAATAGAGGTGCTTATAATCAATATCACTTTTTAAAGAAATCTTTTCTTCGTTAAGATAAGCCCTTGAAAGCTCTATTAAATAATTTTGCTCTTTATCCATAATTATCCGAAAACGGCAGAGCCGATAACAAGGGATAAAATTGATATTATGAGCCCTGCGATAAATACGCCTATTGCAATAACGCCAAAGGACTTTTTCTTATCAAGATGAAGCAGGGAAGCGAGCAAAGCACCTGTCCAGCCGCCTGTTCCGGGAAGCGGAATTGCAACGAAAAACAGCAAGCCCCAAATGCCGTATTTATCAATTTTATCGCGTTTTTTTAATGTTCTGTCTTCAAGCCAAAAAATAAGCTTGTTGATTTTCGGAATCTTTTTAAGCAGTTCAAATATCCAGTTTATTAAAAGAAGAATAAAGGGGATAGGTAAAATATTACCTAAAAAGCTGATGATGAAGCCCTTAAAGACATTCATTTGAAGCAAAACGATTGCCGTAAACATTCCGAGCCTGCATTCAAGAATAGGCATAACGGAAATTAAGAAAACAACAAGCTCATCAGGTATGCCGTGAGCAGTTAAAAATTCCTGTATTGTTTGGCAAAGCTCCTGCATAAAAAATCACAAGCCTTTCGTTATAATTTAGATATAGTTATTATCGTTTAAGAATTTATGCGCCGAAATTATAATGCTTTTGTCATTTTCAAATTTTAATATGCTCAGTGCTCTGTCATAGGTGAGCCATATATAATCTGAAATCTCTTCGGGCTGAATAGAGGTGGAGGTGTCTGTTGTTGTGCCAACAAAGATTGAAACAATTTTTTCAATTCTGTTTTGAATTTTATATTTTGAAACGCTTTCGTATCCGTCAATTATTTTAACATGAACACCTGTTTCTTCAAGCACCTCGCGAATTGCGGTTTCCTTTTTTGTTTCTCCCGGCTCAATATGACCCTTGGGAAAGCCCCAGTGCGCCGAGCGTTTGTTTTTTATAAGAAGATAGCGTATTTCGCCTTTAATGTCTCTAAACACAACAGCGCCGCAGCTGCTTTCATAAAGACATTCAATTCTGTATTGCGGAAAGTCCTTTTCTATATCTATATGCTGCCTTATATCGTTTATAATAAAACGGGTGCTTTTGGGTGCAACAATAAGAATGGGCTTCCCGGAGCTTTTCGGGCTAAGAACTGCTATAACGCGGCCGTCAAAATTACGAACGGGATGGTCTATGCCCATAATGAATGCGGTTGTGCCGTTTTCATCGTCATAAACCTCGCCGTAATTAAGAGGATAAGTATAGCCCGTTTTTTCATCTATCGAGCCGATAGGTTTAACGACCTTGACTCTGATATATTTTCCGAGCATTTTTTCACCACCGAGTAAAAGTTACAATATAAAACTATTATACTAAATTATGGTCAAATATACAAGTATTAATTACATTATATATATAAAAC
>JALEZT010000147.1 GCA_022772725.1 Eubacterium sp. | reverse complement strand
TAACCTTTAAAGAATTTCCCAATCTGTATTCCATAATGATAACGCGCCTTTCTGTAGTTTTATTTAAAAAACTGTCTTGATTAATATAATTATATTTTTACAAATTTAAAGGAAAGTGTCAAGTATGAAAAGAATAATTATGTTGATTTTATCCTTTGCATTATTGCTGACGGGCTGTTCTGCCTCCGTTAATAACGAAAACAACGCAGTAAATAATAGCGAGGATAATGTTAAATCCGTTTGGATAACATATTTTGAGCTTGAAAGCTATACATCCGAAAACGATACTCAAAAGGATTTTGAAAAGGATATATTAACGGTGTTTAAAAAGGTTAAGTCTATCGGACTTAATACCATTACCGTTCAGGTGCGTCCGTGTGCCGACGCTTTTTATAAATCCGAATATTTTCCCGCGTCAAAATACTGCTTCGGTGTTCAGGGCGCAGAGCTTAAATACGACCCTTTGGAAATAATGGTAAGCTGTGCTCACAATATCGGTTTAAGAATTGAAGGATGGATAAATCCTTATCGTGTATCTCAAAACAACGATATAAACGAATTGAGCGATAATAATTACGCTAAAAAATGGCTCAATAATGAAGAAACAAAATCCAATGTTTATATAGACGATAAAATATATTTTAATCCTGCTTCAAGCGATGTTACCGAGCTGATAGTAAACGGAGTTAAGGAAATAGTCAGCAATTATGATGTTGACGCAATTCATTTTGACGATTATTTTTATCCAACTGTTAAAGAGGAGATAGACGAAAAGGAATATTCCGAATATATCGCGTCGGGAGGAGAGCTATCACTTGATGACTGGCGGCGTGATAATGTTTCAAATATGGTAAGCTCTGTTTATTCTGCAATCAAGGAAATAAATCCTAATGTTCTGTTCGGCATAAGTCCGCAGTCTAGAGTTTCAACGAATTATAATAATTTGTATGCCGATGTTGAAAAATGGTCGAGCGAGGAGGGCTATGTTGATTATATATGTCCGCAGATATATTTCGGCTTTTATAATGAGGTTCAGCCGTTCACAAGAACGGTTAAGGAATGGTGTTCAAGGGCAACAAGCGCAAGGCTATATGTAGGCCTGCCTCTGTATAAAGCCGGAAGAGAGGACGAATTTGCCTCAAACGATCAGGATTATGCCATAAATGAATTTAAGGATAACAACAATATTATTTCAAGGCAAATTGTTTATCTTAATCAGTTGAGCGCCGTTAAGGGATATTATATTTATTCTTTAAGCTATCTGCTTGATGATGAAAATGAAGCCGTTAAAAAAGAGGTTGAGGGCATTAAAAATCTTAATTAGCAAAGCAAATATCGTCTTTAACCGCTTCAACGGTGCAGGTTATTTCTTCGCCGATTATATTTTTGTCCGATTTAAGTCTAACGGGGATATAATTTTCAGTATAGCCCTGATAAATTCCGTTTTCGATTTCGTTTTCAAATAAAACGCAAACGCTTTGACCGATAAGGCTTTCCATATATTCAAGTCTTATTTTCTCGGTTTCCTCTATCATTATTGACGCTCTGCGTTCCTTTTCCGCCTTGGAAACGGAATCTCCGATTTGAGATGCTCTTGTTCCTTTTCTTTCGGAATATGGGAAGGTGTGCACCTTTTCAAAGCCTATGCTTTTAACAAAATTAAGGCTTTCAATGAAATCCTCCTCGGTTTCCTCGTTAAAGCCAACCATAACATCGGTTGTAATTGAAGGATTGTCAAAGGCTTCTCTTATTTTATCACAAAGCGTTTTATATTCCTCTGCGGTGTATTTTCTGTTCATATTTTTCAGCGTTTTGTTGCAGCCGCTTTGAAGAGAAATATGAAACTGCGGGCAGAACTTTTCGATTTTTGAAAGCTCTGTTAAGATTTCATCTGTTATATGATCCGGTTCGAGACTTCCGAGCCGGATTCTTTTTATTCCGTCTGCTTCATTGCAGATTTTAACGGCGTCAATAAGATTAAAATCCTCGCCCTTGCCGTAAGCCGAAAGGTTAATTCCAACCAAAACGATTTCCTTAACGGAATTTTCGGCAAGCTCTTTAATTTCCCTGCGAAGCACCTCGGGCGACTTTGAGCGAACTCTGCCTCTGCTTTTCGGGATAATACAGTAGGAGCAAAACCTGTCGCACCCGTCCTCAATTTTAACAAATGCTCTGATTCTTCCGCCGAAGCCATTAATAGAACATTCGCTAAACTTATCTCCTGTTTGGTGGTTGTTTATATCAATTATTCTGCTTTTTGTTATGTTGTATTGATTTATCAGGGAAAGAATATCACAGTCATTTTTATTGCCCAAAACTATGTCTGCTTCGGTAAGTGCCTTTGCTTCCTCGGGAAACGCCTGCGGCATACAGCCTGTTAAAATAACTGCCGAGTCGGGATGCTTTCTTTTGAATTTTCTTATATTCTGCCTTGTTTTTTGGTCTGCGGTTGCCGTAACCGTGCAGGAATTAATAATATAAAAATCAGCCTCCTCGTTTGGAGAAACGATTTCAAAGCCTGCCTTTGAGAGAAGCTCTGCCATACATTCGCTTTCTGTTTGATTAACCTTGCAACCTAATGTATAAAATGCCGCCTTCATATTAATACCTTTCAATTAGTTTGTTATTATTATATCAAAAGAAAGTTATTAATACAACCGCAAATGAATATGATTTAATGGTGATTTATATGAAAAAATTTATATCCTTCTTTTTGGCTTTAACAATTTGCTTATCTGCCTCAACTGTTTGCTTTGCGCTTGAAGAAAATGCTCAAATAGAGGATTTTTCTAAATCTTCTATATTAATTTGCGCCGATACAGGGGATATTATATATGAAAAGAATGCTTATGAGCATCTTTCTCCTGCGTCTGTAACAAAGATTATGAGTATCCTTCTTGTTCTTGAAGCAATTGAAAGCGGCAAAATTTCACTCGAGGATGAGGTTTCTGCAAGCGAATCCGCCGTTGAAATGGGCGGCTCGCAGATTTGGCTTGAAGTCGGCGAAAAAATGAGTGTTAACGATTTGTTTAAAGCGGTTGTTGTTGCCTCTGCAAATGACGCGTGCACCGCACTTGGCGAATATATTGCAGGCTCTCCTCAAGCTTTTGTTACTATGATGAACGAAAAAGCGGAGCAGTTAGGCCTTAAAAACACAAATTTTGAAAACTGCACAGGGCTTGACGACACCGTTACAAATCATTATTCCTGTGCCTATGATTTAGCAATTATTGCAAAAGAAGTGCTTAAATATGATTTGATTTATGATTACACAACTATTTGGCTCGATTATTTAAGAGGCGGAAAAACCGAGCTAAACAACACTAATAAGCTGATTAACAAATATAACGGTATAACAGGACTGAAAACCGGCACAACCTCTAAGGCAGGCTTTTGCGTTTGCGCCACTGCAACACAAAACGGAATGACACTCATTGCGGTTGTTTTGGGTGCAAAAACAAGCGATGAAAGATTTCAAAGCGCATCAAATCTTCTTGACTACGGCTTTGCAAACTATGAGGTTATAGCACCCGAAATTGATACAAATCAAATTACCTCCGTTAAAGTCAGAAACGGTGTTGAAAAGGAAATTATTCCCGTTTACAATCAAACTGATAAGCTGATGATTAAAAAGGGTAACGGAGATATAACCTATGAGTATAAAACAGAGGAAGAGGTTAAAGCACCCGTTGCGGAAAATCAAACGCTCGGTGAAATTTGCATTTATTCAAACGGTGCTTTAATAAAATCAGTTAAGCTTTATTCCTCAAAAGAAATAATGAAAATCAGTTTTAATTATATATTCAAAGAAATGTTACGCAATATTTAAGAAAAACTGTTGATATTCTTATTAATTTGTTGTAGAATATAGCAAGTTAGAAAGAAGGGATTTTTATGTCAAAATTGAAATTTATTAATAAATATGCAGAAAAATTTGTTTCCGAGGAGGAAATCCTTGCAGAAGCACCGAAGGCCGTTGAAGCCATGAGAACGCTTCATAATAAAACAGGCGAGGGAAATGATTTCTTAGGCTGGGTTACTCTTCCTACGGATTATGATAAAGAAGAATTTGCAAGAATAGAAAAGGCGGCTGATTATATTAAGAAAAATGCCGATATTCTTATTGTTATCGGTATCGGAGGTTCTTATCTCGGCGCAAGAGCAGTAATTGAAGCACTTAAATCTCCTAATTACAATGCGCTTGCAAAGGACACTCCTCAGATTTATTTTATCGGAAACACCATCAGCCCATCAATGCTCAATGAGCTTCTTGCAATCTGCAAGGATAAGGATATCTGCGTTAATGTTATTTCAAAGAGCGGAACAACAACTGAGCCCGCTATTGCTTTTCGCGTTTTCCGTGAGCTTGTTTATAAAAAGTATTCTAAGGAAGAGGCGGCAAAAAGAATTTTCTGCACAACAGATAAGGCAAAGGGAACTCTTAAAGGCCTTGCAGACGAGGAGGGCTATGAAACCTTCGTTGTGCCCGATGATGTCGGCGGCAGATATTCAGTTTTAACCGCAGTAGGTCTTCTTCCAATTGCAGTTGCAGGTATTGATATTAAAGCGCTTATGGACGGCGCAAGGCTTGCACAAAACGAGCTTGTCAGCGAGGATATAAACAGTAATGACTGTCTTAAATATGCCGCTGTAAGAAATATATTCTACAATAAGGGAAAAGCTCTCGAATGCTTTATTTCCTATGAGCCGTGTATGACAATGTTTAACGAATGGCTCAAGCAGCTTTTTGCAGAAAGCGAGGGCAAGGACGGCAAGGGACTTTATCCCGTTTCCTGTATTTTCTCAACAGATCTTCACTCAGTTGGTCAGTTTATTCAGGAAAGCGGCTCAAAGCTTATGTTCGAAACCTGCATTAAGTTTAATAATCCGCTCAGTGATTATACAATTACAGAGCAGGCTGGCAATATAGACGGACTTAATTTCCTTGCAGGAAAAACTTTAAGCTATGTAAACGATAAGGCAAGGCAGGGAACACTCCTTGCTCACACAGAGGGTGGAGTTGCAAATCTTATCATTGAAGCAGAGTCAATTTCAGAGGCAGACCTTGGTTATATGATTTATTTCTTTGAGAAGGCTTGTGCCGTTTCAGGCTATATTTTAGGCGTAAATCCGTTTAATCAGCCGGGTGTTGAAAGCTATAAAAGGAATATGTTTGCGCTTCTCGGAAAGCCCGGATATGAAAGTGAAAAAAATAAACTTGAAAAAGAACTCGGTATATGTTAATATATAAATGAAATAAAACCCTTGGAGGAAATATAAATGATTAAATTAATTATTGGTAATAAAGGTTCCGGAAAAACAAAGAAGCTTATCGACCTTGTTAACTCCTGTGTTGAAAACTCAGACGGCAATGTTGTTTGCGTTGAAAAAGAACCGAAACTCACCTATGATATTTCATCAAAGGCACGCCTTCTTGAAACCGAAACATACAGCATCAACGGTTGTAAGGCGTTTTACGGCTTCCTTGCAGGTATCTGCGCAGGAAATTATGATGTAACCGATGTTCTGGTTGACGCAACCTTCAAAATTGTGGGCCGTGAATATGAAAAGCTTCCTCAGTTCTTTGATATGCTTTCTCAGCTTTCGGAAGCAACAGATGTTAATTTCTATTTCACAATCAGCTGTGATAAGGTTGATTTACCCGTTGAAATTTTTGATTATTGCGAAGAATTATAATCAAACATTAAAGGCGTGGAATTCCACGCCTTTTTTATTAATTTTCTATTGACAAACCTGCTTCTTATATATATAATACTAAAAGTGCAGGATGAGGTGAGTTTATGAAAATTGATGTTTCAAATCTCTTTAACGGAGATGACAAGCCTGTTTCAATCAACTATAATTTACCTCTCGCTGATTTAGTTTACAGCACATATAATCCAATAAAAAACGGCGCGTTAATCAAAGGCTCTGTTTATCAGTCGGCCGGCGTTGTTAAGCTTGACGCTGATGTTTCCTTTGATTTTGACGGCTATTGCGACAGATGTGCAGAGCAGGTAAACAGAGTTATGAATTTTTCTCTTAATAAAATTCTTGTTCCGCAGCTTGAAAACGATGTTGATTATGATGATTATATCGTTGTTGAAAGCGGCGTTCTTGATTTAGACGAACTTATTCAAGAGGAAATTCAATTGTTTTTACCGAGCAAAATTCTTTGTAAAGAGGATTGCATGGGCTTGTGCCAAAATTGCGGTAAAAATTTAAACTTCGGAGAATGCGGTTGTGAAAAGGCAACGGATCCTCGCTTGGAGGCCTTGCTTCAACTGCTTGATGAAGATGAATAATTCGCTTATTATTAAAGGAGGCTATAAAAATGGCAGTACCAAAAAGACGAGTTTCAACAGCAAGAAAGAATAAGAGACGTTCAAGCGTTTGGAAATTAGACGCTCCTACACTTGTTAAGTGTCCGAACTGTGCAGCTTACACTGTACCGCACAAGGTTTGCTCAAACTGCGGATACTACAACGGCAAGGAAGTTGTGGCTAAGGAAGAAGCATAATCGCTTTAACATTTCAGACGGGCATTAATGTCCGTCTTTCTTGTTATTAAAAGGCTTTTAGGAGGTATGGTTATGAAGCCGGTTGTTGCCATAGTCGGAAGACCGAATGTAGGCAAATCAACTCTTTTTAACAAGCTTGTGGGTTCAAGGCTTTCAATTGTTGACGATACCCCGGGCGTTACGAGAGACAGAATATA
>JALEZT010000132.1 GCA_022772725.1 Eubacterium sp. | reverse complement strand
GAGGTTTCCTATCTGGCAAACAAGGTCTTTGTTAACCTTTCCTGCAAGCACCATTTGAACAACATTTGCCGTCTCCTTCGTTGTAACGCGAAGCCCGTCAACGAATTCGCTTTTAATTTCCATAGCGTCAAGCGTTTTGTTAATTTCGGGACCGCCTCCGTGCACAAGAACGATTTTAATGCCGATTGTTGAAAGCAGAACAAGGTCGTTCATAACCATTTCCTTTAACTGCTCGTTAACCATAGCGTTTCCGCCGTATTTAACAACTATCGTTTTCTTTCTGTAAAGCTGAATGTTCGGAAGCGCCCTTGCAAGTATTTCCGCCTTTTTAGCATTTGAAATATCCATATTCATATCCTGCCTTTCGTTTTATCAGGTGCGGTAGTCGCCGTTGATTTTAACATAATCATAAGTTAAATCACAGCCCCACGCACAAGCGCTTTCGCTTCCTGCGTTCAGATTAATATCAATTCCTATTTCATCGCTTTTAAGAATTTCAGCCGCCTTTTCCTCAGAAAAGTCAACACCTGCACCGCTTCTGCATACGGCGATTTTGCCGAATTCGCTTTTAATGTCAACATCAACCTTATTAATGTCGAATTCAGCGTCTGCATATCCAACCGCGCAAAGAATCCTGCCCCAGTTTGCGTCCTCGCCGAAAACCGCACACTTGAAAAGAGTAGAGCCGATAACCGATTTTGCAACCGTTATTGCCGTATCAATATCGGGTGCGCCGAAGCATTTACATTCAATAAGCTTTGATGCGCCCTCGCCGTCCTTTGCAAGCATTTTCGTAAGGTTCATCATAACCTCGTAAAGAGCTTTTTTGAAAATCTCAAAAGCTTCTCCCTCGGCGTTTATCTCCTCGTTTTCGCTCAAACCGTTTGCAAGCACGCAAACCATATCGTTTGTTGAGGTGTCGCCGTCTATTGAAAGACAGTTGTATGTAATCTTAACTATCTCGTCAAGTGCCTTTTGAAGCATTTCGCCTGTTATCGCGCAGTCGGTTGTAATGAAGTTAAGCGTTGTTGCCATATTTGGATGTATCATTCCGCTTCCCTTTGCCATACCGCCGATTTTGCAGGTCTTTGAGCCTATTTCAAATTCAACCGCATATTCCTTTTTTATTGTGTCTGTCGTCATAATAGCCGTTGCGGCTTCCTCGTTTCCGCTATATGAAATACCGCTCACGAGGCTTTCCATTCCGTTTTCAATGGGCTCTATCGGTAAAATCTGACCGATAACTCCCGTTGAAGCAACTATAACCTCATCACTGCTTATGCCAAGTGCCTGTGCCGTTAAGTCGCACATTTTCTGCGCCTTTTCCTCGCCGTCTGCATTGCAGGTGTTTGCATTTTTTGAATTAACAATAACCGCTCTTGCCTTGCCGTTTGTTTTTTCAAGATTTTTCTTAGTAATAATTATCGGCGCACCCTTAACCTTGTTGGTGGTGTAAACCGCCGCGGCATTGCAGATTTCGTCGGAAACAATTATTCCCAAATCGTTTTTGTGTGCCGCACCTTCGTCTGCCGATTTTTTTATGCCGCAGTAAATTCCGTTTGCCTTAAAGCCCTTCGGCGCGCAAACGCCTTTATCTATAACCTTCATATTGTTTATCCTTTCTATTCTCCCAAAACAAGCGATTTTGAGCAGGGCAAACCGAATGCAATGTTCATACATTCTATTGCCGCACCGGATGCGCCCTTTCCCAAATTATCAAATCTTGAAGTTATAACAAATCTTTCGCTGTTGCCGTTAACCTCAATTTCCATATCGTCTCTGCCCTCAAAATTGTTTGCACCTATCATATTCTGTGTGTAGCCCTCAGGGCGTACCTTAACAAATTTGTTTTCTGAATAATGCTCTACAAGTATTTCTCTCACATTGTTGATTGTGTAATTCCCTTCAAGCATTTCGGAAAACAGAGGAATACTGACAACCATACCGCATTTGTAATCGCATATCATAGGTGAGAAAACAGGCTCCTTTTCAAGACCGCTGATCACCTTCATTTCTTTGAGGTGCTTGTGGTTTTGCGTCAGTGCATAAAGCCTCGGCGAATCAAGCTCCGTGTCTCTCTCTGCGTCCTCGTATTGTGCAATAGCCTTGTTTCCCGCACCGCTGTAGCCTGAAACCGCAAAGCAGGTTAGGGGAGTTGACGGGCTTAAAACACCGTGCATAACAAGAGGCGCCGCAATTGAATTAAATCCGCTTGCATAGCACCCGGGGTTTGCTATAAGTTGATTGCTCTCTATTTTTTTATAAAGCGTTTCGGAGAGCTCGGGAAAGCCGTAAGCCCATTCGGCAAGCGTTCTGTGAGCCGTTGAAGCGTCAATAATCTTTGTCTTTTTGTTGTCTTTGTCAAGTAAGGCAACCGCCTCTCTTGCCGCGTCGTCGGGCAGGCAAAGAAAAGTAACATCGCTTTCGTTGATGAATTTTCTTATTTCAGTCGTGTCCTTTCTCTTGCTCTCCTCAATTTGAAGAAGCTCAATATCGTCTCTTTCGGCAAGCCTTTCGTGAATCCTCAGCCCCGTTGTTCCCGCGTGGCCGTCTATGAATACTTTTATCATTTTTATACATTTCTCCGTAATATTAAAATCTAATTCTTTTCTATTATATACTTGCTTTTATAAATGTCAATAGAAAATAGGAAAAATGTTATAAATATACATAAAACTGTATAAAAATACATTATAGCCCAAACGCACCATATTTTGTAAATTATTGTTTTAGGTCTGTTTTTATGTACTCATTTTTGTTACGCGTTGACAAATCGTGTCTCTTTCTCTAATCTTTGAAAATGCCTCAGAAAAAGTATAAGGAGTTGATATTATTTCGGAAAATGTTTTAGTTGCCGTTATCTCTCTTATCGGCACCTGTGCAGGCTCATTTGCAGGTATTGTTGCATCCTCAAAGCTAACAAGCTATCGCTTGAAAAAGCTTGAAGAAAAGGTTGATAAGCATAATAGCTTTGCGGAACGAATACCTGTTATTAATGAGCAAATTAAGGTCATTAATCATAGAATAGAAGATATCGAGAAAATTTTTTAATAATATAAAGGAGGATTTTTTATGAAGGAAACAATTAAAGAAAGGTTAAAAAGCCCTGTTGTTTGGGCGGCGGTTATTGCGCAGATATGCGCAGTTGTTTCAATTTTTGCTCCGTCGCAGAGCGAAACGGTAAAAACGGTTGCGGTTTGCATTATTGAGATTTTAACGCTTTTCGGGATTTTAAATAATCCCTGTGATAAAAGCGGCTTTTAGGCGGTGAAATATGTATTTAAATGAATTTTTCAGCCTTTATAACGGCAAAAGGCTTGATGTTGACAATGCAGGAAGCGCAACAAATAAGTATCAGTGCGTTGATGTTATAAAGGCGTATTGCAATAAGGTTTTCGGCGTTCCTGTTTCTTCAATGAGCGGCTACGGAGACGCTTGGGAGTATTATGATAACTTTTCCAAAAAAACAGCAATAACGCCGTATTTTAATAAAATTGCTTATTCCTCGGGAATGAAAATTCAGGCAGGCGATATAGTCTGCTGGGATAAAAGCATTAATAAATCAGGCGCAGGTCATGTTGCGGTTGCAACCGGAAAATATTCCTCCTCCGGCTTTGAAAGCTTTGATCAAAACTTTCCGTCGGGTTCTCCGTGCGGTTATGTTATCCATAGCTATTCAAAGGTCAAAGGCGTTCTTCGTCCAAAGGATTATTCAAAGGTTGTCAAGCAGGGCAATTCGCAAAGCTATCCTCAGCCTGTTATGTGGAAAAACGGCAAAACAAAGGAAAAGGTTTATAAGGAAAATACCCTTAAAAATGAAATAGGATTTCTTTCGGCAGGGGAAACTGCAAAATGCTACAGTAAAGCAGGAGACAGCTATCTTGTTGTTTATAAAATAGACGG
>JALEZT010000124.1 GCA_022772725.1 Eubacterium sp. | reverse complement strand
GTGGCAGATTTGCCCTTACTCTTCGTTAAAATACTCGTTAATCCGAAAGGATTAACTGTGTTTTGTGCCTTGATTAAGACCAAATCTGCACACGATAAACTGCAAAGCATCAAAAATGCTTAGAGTAAAGATGAGATTTGGCGTCTTGAGATGGCAGCCTTGCTGGCGCAAGGCAACAGTGAAAGCGACAAATATCGCTTTAATACTGCATTTTTGACGGGTTCGGATTATTACCGTTACCCTAGTCTAACAGTATCCGAGCCGCTTATTACTGTTACCCTTAAATTTAAATTATCTTATTCTGACATCCTGCTTTGTTTGGAATCTGTAACCGAACTTATCAAGAATATGCATTTTATTGAGCGCAATCATTGTGCCCTTTGAAACGCACAGCTCAGCGCGCGGCGCGATAGAGGCCTCAATGCCGAGAGCCTCTGAAAAAAGCTTATCTATTCCGTATATTTCGGAGCAGCCGCCCGTTATGATAACACCGCTGCTTGTTATATCCGCAACAAGCTGAGGAGTTGTTCTTTCAAACAAAACGCGCGCGGCGGCGGTAAGCTCATCAAAAAGAGGTTTAAGGCAATAATAAATTTCATTACCCGTTATTTCAACAGAGGCAGGCATACCCGAAAGCATATCTCTGCCCTTTGCCTGCATACTTATATCCTCTTCACGCAAAACCGCGCAGGAAATTCTGTTTTTAATTTCCTCGGCAGTTCTTTTTCCGATTAAAACTCCGTATTTCTCCCGCATATATTTTGCGATTTCATCATCAAAGCGTGAGCCTGCAACATCAATAGTGTCTATCTGGCTCATATTTCCCTGACTGATAACCGCCATATCGGTTGTGCCCGCTCCTATATCAATAACGAACGCACCCGTTGGTTGAAGAGGGTCTATGCCTGCACCGAAAGCCGCGCAAAGCGGAGATTCAACAAGGCAAACAGACCTTGCGCCCGCCGAAATTATTACGGAAATAAGCGTTCTTCTTTCAACATCTGTTGCGAGAGCCGGAACAGACGCAACAACCCTTGGCTTAAAAATACTCTTTTTTATGATTTTATTTATGAAAAACTGCACCATCTGCTGTGCAACCGAATAATTGCTGATGGCTCCGTTCATTATAGGCTGAATAACGCAAACACCCTTTGGCTCTCTGCCTTCAAGATAATATGCTCTTCTGCCTGCGTAAAGAATTTTTTCTGTTTCCGTGTCATATCCGACATAGGCAGGCTCGTTAACAACAACGCCCTTTCCGGGAACGGAAATCACTATTGAGCTTGTTCCGAGGTCTATGCCTAAATCATAACCAAACATACCGTCATATCCTTATAAATTAATTAATATAAATGTTACTTTATTATTGCGCTGTTGTCAACCTTTAAAAAATATCCGAGCGCACTGTATCGTCTGCTTTTTTTGTCGTTTTCAACCATTGCCCTAACCGTGTTTTCGTTTCCGACAAGAACAAGCAGATTTTTTGCTCTTGTTAAAGCCGTGTAAAATAGATTTCTGTATGCAAGCTTCGGCGGAACAGAAAGAACGGGCATAACTACCGCTTCAAATTCCGAGCCCTGACTTTTATGCACCGTCATAGCATAGGCAAGGTCAAGCTCGTTTGCATTTTCTATTGAATACATCGCCTCGCGGTCATCAAATCTAACATTGATTATATCTGCCGCTCTGTCTATCCTTGTTAAAATTCCTATATCGCCGTTAAAAACACCTGCGCCGCTGTCGTTGCTCTTGTACCACGGCACATCATAGTTGTTCTTAATCTGCATAACTCGGTCGCCCTCGCGCAGAATACAACCCTTATTTTTAAGCTCTTTTTTGCTTTTATCGGGTGGATTAAGTCTGCTTTGGAGAAGAATATTAAGCGTTTGCGAGCCGAGCTCTCCTTTTTTACTCGGGCACAAAACCTGAATATCCGAAAGCGGATTATAGCCGTAAGCCTCGGGCAGACGGCGCACCGCCAAATCAACAATTTTTCTCTGCGCGGAATACTGCGAATTTTCTTTGAGCAAAAAGAAATCACATTCCTCTGAGCCGCCTGACAAATCGGGCATTTCGCCCGCAACAACCCTGTGAGCATTCGTTACTATTTTACTTTTCATTGCCTGACGAAAAACCTTTTGGAGCGCAACAACGGGAATCATACCGCTTTCGGTTAAATCTTTGAGCACATTTCCCGCGCCGACCGGCGGAAGCTGATCCTTATCCCCAACCATAATGAGCCTTGCGTGAAGCGGAAGAGCATCAAGCAGACTGTTGAAAAGAAGAATATCAACCATGGAAAGCTCATCAACAATAACCGCGTCGATATCAAGCGGATTTTTTCTGTTATAAACAAATGAAGCCTCTGTTTCGCCGTCCTTGTATTCAACTTCAAGCAGACGGTGTATCGTTTTAGCCTCAAAGCCCGTAAGTTCAGACATTCTTTTGGCGGCGCGGCCTGTCGGCGCGGCGAGCGCAACATTCATTCCGTGATTTTTCATAAGGGTTATTATACCCTTAACGGTTGTTGTTTTTCCCGTTCCGGGACCGCCCGTTAAAATAAGCATACCCTTATTGACGGCAATTTCTATTGCTTCGCGCTGTTTTTCGTCAAATTCTATTGAGTTTGCCTGCTCAAAGGAATATATTTCGCTTGAAAAGATTTCAGTTTGCTGAGGAGGGTAATTAACCATAACCTTTATGCGCTGCGCAACGGAAAATTCGGCGTCGTATGCGTAAGGAAGGAAAAGGAATTCCCGTCCGTCAAGCAACTCCTGAAAAACTTCGCGGTGCTCGATAACGCTGTCGGCCGCAATCTCTGCATTGTCCTGCGAGCAGGCAAGATAATCCGCCGCCGCGCTGACAACGCTTGAACGGGGCAAACAGGTGTGTCCGTTAGCAAAGTTGCGGTCAAGTATATGTACTATAAGAGCTTCGGCGCGCATTGAAAATGAAACATTATTTTCAAATCCGTCTGCAAGCTCCTCTGCACGCTCATAGGAATAGATTTTATCGCGCACGAAAATAAACGGATTTTCGCTGAAAATATCATAAGCGTCTGTTTTATAAATATTGTATGCCGCAAGGGCTTCCTTTTGAGTAAGACCCGCTCCTGTTAGGCTGATAATCGCTTCTCTTGAAAAATGCTGTTCAATAAAGCTTTGCTGAATTTTACGCGCCTTTTCCTTGCTTATACCGTGAATGGAGGCAAGGCGAACGGGGTCTTTCTCTATAACCTCAAATGCTTCGGAGCCGAAGGCTTCAATGATTTTAACGGCGGTTGCCTCGCGTATTCCGCGAATAACTCCGCTTGAAAGATAGCGAAGCATTCCTGCGGCGTCAGACGGCAGGGTTTGCTGAATGTTTACTGCGCTGAACTGCCTGCCATAAGTTGAATGAACGGTCCAGTTGCCCTCAACCTCGATTTCCTCGCCCTCAAAAACAGGCGGAAAGGTGCCGACAACCGTAACAGGCTCTCCGCGAACGGATACTTCGAGAACTCGGTATCCGTTTTCATCATTTTGAAAGCTGATTGCCTCAACCGTTCCTTTTAACTTTTCGAGAATTTCATCCGCCATTTTTCTTCTCCGATAGGGTACATTAAAATGTTTTTCAATAAATTATATTATATCAAAAAGCTCCGCGAACCTCAATACACGAAAAAAATTTAATAATTGTTTATTCAAAATTCGTTTAATGATTTTTGGAGTGTCGAGGTCGCCGCTCCCTACAAATTATTGCAAATACATTTTTTGATATCAGCGCGGTACTGCCCCCGAGCAAAAAACGAAAAGCGAAGCGGTTCGGCCCGTTTATCTATGTGTCGCCTTAATAAACGAGGTTGAATTTTGTTTTCTTGCGAGTGGGTGCTGTACAAAGGTACTGCCCCCGAGCAAAAAGCGAAAAGCAAAGCGGTTCAGCCCGTTTATTAAGGCGAGAAAAAAAGAGCAGTCCGAAGACTGCTCTTTTAATTATTAATTGTAATACTAAAATTACTCGTTGATTGAAGTTACAACGCCTGAACCTACTGTTCTGCCGCCTTCACGGATAGCGAAACGGAGACCTTCTTCAATAGCGATAGGAGTGATAAGCTCAACGCTCATTTCAACATTATCACCGGGCATACACATCTCTGTTCCCTCAGGAAGAGTGATAACGCCTGTTACGTCTGTTGTTCTGAAATAGAACTGAGGACGATAGTTGTTGAAGAAAGGAGTATGACGACCGCCTTCATCCTTGCTTAATACATAAACCTGGCCTGAGAACTTGGTGTGCGGGTGAATTGAGCCCGGCTTTGCAAGAACCTGACCACGCTGAATTTCGTTTCTCTGAACACCACGAAGGAGACAACCAACGTTATCACCAGCCTGTGTTGAATCAAGAGACTTACGGAACATTTCAAGACCTGTGCAAACAGACTTTCTGATTTCCTCTTTGATACCAACGATTTCAACTTCCTCGTTGAGCTTGAGGATACCACGCTCTACTCTACCTGTTGCAACTGTTCCACGGCCTGTGATTGTCATAACATCTTCAACAGGCATAAGGAAAGGAAGGTTTTCATCACGCTCAGGAGTTGGGATATAAGTGTCAACAGCATCCATGAGCTCTTTGATGCACTCGCAAGCAGGATCATCATTTGATGCTGCTTCAAGAGCTTTAAGAGCAGAACCCTTGATTACAGGGATATCGTCGCCCGGGAATTCATACTCGCTGAGAGTATCACGAATTTCCATTTCAACGAGTTCAAGAAGCTCTTCGTCGTCTACCTGGTCTACCTTGTTCATAAATACAACAATGTAAGGAACGCCAACCTGACGAGCAAGAAGAAGGTGCTCTTTTGTTTGAGCCATCGGGCCGTCGGTTGCAGCGATAACAAGGATAGCACCGTCCATCTGAGCAGCACCGGTGATCATGTTCTTGATATAGTCAGCATGTCCGGGGCAGTCAACGTGTGCATAGTGACGGGTGTCTGTTTCATACTCTACGTGAGCAGTATTGATTGTGATACCACGCTCTCTCTCTTCAGGAGCCTTATCGATATCTGCATAATCTTCAAACTTAGCATAGCCTTTGTTTGCAAGATACTTTGTGATTGCTGCTGTAAGAGTTGTTTTACCGTGGTCAACGTGACCGATAGTACCGATGTTTACATGCGGTTTGGAACGGTCAAATTTTTCTTTTGCCATTGGAATTTCCTCCTTAATAAATTACAATAGTTAATTTGTTATGATTATTTTATCAAAGCCTTGATGAAATATCAAGTCTTTTTAATAATTTTGTTT
>JALEZT010000095.1 GCA_022772725.1 Eubacterium sp. | reverse complement strand
AAGTGGACCTTCCAGGCATTCGGTCTTGTAATGCGCAAGGACTATGCAAAGAGAAATGTTGATTCGGGTATTGATCCGGTTGGTCTTGCAGATATTATGGGTATGAATCTCTTTATCCCAACCGATGATTGCAAGGAGCTCGGATGTACTCCCGACGATATCGAAAAGGCTATTTTCGATTCTATCGCACTTTCAAAGGCAGCATTTGAAGGCAAGGCAAAGCTTGTTGAAATGAAGGGCGAATAATTAATATTTTAATTTGAAAATAAATAAACGGCTGTGCAAGCGCACAGCCGTTCTTTTCTTTATAATCCGCACATCCGCCGAAGACTGAATATAACCTGCTCTCTACGCAGGTGGGTTTCATCCGCCGTACTTTGTGCTCCCAGCATCTGCAAAAGCAGGAGGTCTGCATACCCATAAAGCGAGTCTGAATCCCTTAAAATACTTGTTCGGGTTATTTAAGCCTTCGGTTGTCGAGATGCACAGACTGTATCACTATATATTATTCTTCATTAGGGTCGAAGTATTCAACCTCATAATTTTCTTCAACCTTTGCCATAAGAATATCGGAAACCTGCTCGTATTCATCCTCATCCTCGATTTCGGCAAGGTATTCTTCGCCGTCTTCTTCAACAACTTTAAGAATAATAACCTCAAAATCCGCCTCAACGATTTCCTCGGCATCATCGTGGTATTCGGTTATTGCAACATAAACATTGTCTTCCGTCTCATACCTTTCAAGAAGCTCAAAAAGAATTTCATTTCCGTTGTCATCGGTAACGGAAAGAATATCCGGCTCGTAAAATTCGTTATCATTGTTCATAGATCATAACTCCTTTCGGGTTATTATTATAATATTAAATCTCGATTTCGTCAATAGTAATATATGATTATTAAAAATATACAAAAAAATATAAAAATGTTGAAAAAAACTATTGACAAATAACAAAAACAGTGCTATTATAAAGATGAACTTAGAGAGGGGCTACAAGATAGCATTAAAGTTCAAATAAAGTAAAGGAGGCTTTGTCCGATGAACAGTGAACCCTTCCAGACAAACGCCTGCGAATTATTCCGGTAGTATAACGGATTTTAGTGTCGGCAGATTAAATGTTAGATTTAACGGGCACACGCTTTAAATAAGCAATGTAAAAGTTATCGCAGGAACCGTAAAGGGAATATAACAGGCGTCTAAAAAATTTAATTTTACAGATAAATCGGCTTTATCCTGCAAAGGCTTGAAGAATAATTCTTCAATAAAATTTTAAAAAGAGGACAGTCCAATGTGCTGATTAAGATTTAAAGTTAGTCTTTTTGAATAATTATTGATTTAGAGGTGATTTCTATGTTAAGGAAATCAATCATTATGATTAAATAATTATTGAGAGGTCAGTCCAATGTACAGTTTTAAATAAATAATTGAATATGATAAGCTCCCGATATTAATTTATCGGGAGCATTTTTTTGCCTTTTCGGTGTTCACATAATATTATGAATTTTATTATTATCACTCCTTTTAATTATTTCTATTGACAAGATTTAAGAATTTTGTTAATATTAATAAAAAGTCAACGGCTGTGATAAAGAGGAGTATTTTTCCGCTTGCCGCAAGAGAACAGACGGTTGGTGCAAGTCTGCGGGCAATGAAAAAGAAGGTAGCTTTTGAGCCGGATTAATGAACGGTAATTCAATTAGTTAATCCCGTATATCTGCGTTAAAGATTTGAGCGGCGCTTATGCGCAATTTGAGTGGTACCACGGAATCTTTATGCTTTCGCCTCAATCGGGCGAGGGCATTTTTTATTTTATTAACAGGAGATGATTTTATGGCAAAGGAGCTTGCTAAGCAGTATGATCCGAAAGAGGTAGAGGATAGCACCTATAAATTTTGGTGTGATAATAAATACTTTCACGCAAAACGCGAAGAGGGTAAAAAAACATATACAATTGTGATTCCTCCTCCGAATATTACAGGTCAGCTTCATATGGGACACGCACTTGATAATACCTTGCAGGATATTCTTATCCGTTATCACCGTATGGCGGGATACGATACCCTTTGGCTTCCCGGAACAGACCATGCTTCAATTGCAACAGAGGCAAAAATTGTTGAAGCAATGCGCAAGGAGGGCATAACAAAAGAGGATATCGGCAGAGATAAATTCCTTGAACGCGCTTGGGATTGGAAGGAGCAGTACGGCGGCAGAATTATCGAGCAGCTCAAAAAAATGGGCTCCTCGTGCGATTGGGACAGAGAACGCTTTACTCTTGACGAGGGTTGCAGTAAGGCCGTTAGAGAGGTTTTTGTAAGCCTATATGAAAAAGACCTCATATACAGAGGCAACCGTATGGTTAACTGGTGCCCTCATTGCAACACCTCTATTTCAGATGCCGAGGTTGAATATGAGGAAAAGGACTCGAATTTCTGGCATCTTCTTTATACAGTTAAGGAAACAGGCGAAAAGCTTGAGCTTGCAACAACAAGACCCGAAACAATGCTCGGCGATACTGCCGTTGCAATTAACGGAGACGACCCGAGATATAAGCATCTTCACGGATGCCATGTTATCCTTCCTCTTCTTAATAAGGAAATCCCGATTGTATGCGACGAGCACGCCGATATGACAAAGGGAACGGGCGTAGTTAAAATTACCCCTGCTCACGACCCTAACGATTTTGAGGTAGGTATGCGTCATAATCTTCCTATTGTCCGCACCTTCACCTATGACGGAAGAATGACAGGCGCAGAGGATAAAGCAATTGCCGACGAGCTTATCGCAAGCGGAAAGGCTGCACAGAATGAGCCTGAGGTTCTTGACTGCGGTAAATACGCAGGTATGACAACTATGGAAGCAAGAAAAGCTATCCTTGAAGACCTTGAAAAAGGCGGATATATCAAGGAAATTGAGCCCATCAAGCACGATGTCGGCACCTGCTACCGTTGCCATACCAATATTGAGCCTATGGTTTCAAAGCAGTGGTTTGTAAAAATGGAGCCTCTTGCAGGTCCCGCAATTGACGCCGTTGAAACGGGAGAAATTAAATTCGTTCCCGAAAGATTTAAAAAGAATTATATGAGCTGGATGAGAGGCACGCGCGATTGGTGTATTTCCCGTCAGCTTTGGTGGGGACACAGAATACCTGCTTGGTATTGCGACGATTGCGGCGCAACAACCGTTTCAAAGGAAGACCCGTGTGAATGTTCAAAATGCGGCAGTAAAAATATTTCTCAAGATCCCGACACGCTTGACACTTGGTTTTCATCAGCACTTTGGCCGTTCTCAACTCTCGGTTGGCCTGATGAAACAGAGGATTTAAAGCATTACTATCCCACTAACACACTTGTTACGGGATATGATATTATAGGCTTCTGGGTTAGCCGAATGATTTTCTCGGGACTTGCTTATACAGATAAAGCACCGTTTGATACTGTTCTTATTCACGGACTTGTTCGTGATGCGCAGGGCAGAAAGATGTCTAAATCCCTCGGAAACGGCATTGACCCGCTTGAAATAATTGACCAATACGGCGCAGACGCTCTTCGCTTCACTCTTGCAACGGGCAATTCCCCCGGAAACGATATGCGCTTTTCAGATGATAAGGTTATGGCTTCCCGTAACTTTGCAAATAAGCTTTGGAATGCCGCACGCTTCGTTCTTATGTATCTTGATGACGGCTATGAGTACAGCGGACTTCCCAAGGAGCTTCTTGTTGAGGATAAATGGGTTGTTTCAAAGGTTAACACCTTGGCAAAGGATGTAACCGATAATCTTGAAAAGTATGAGCTCGGCATTGCAGTTCAGAAATTGTATGACTTTATTTGGGATATTTTCTGCGATTGGTATATCGAAATTGCTAAAATAAGGCTTCAAGGCGATGATGAGCAGGCTAAAAATAATGTTAGAGCAGTTCTTATTTTTGTTCTTACAAATATTCTCAAGCTCCTTCATCCGTTTATGCCGTTTATTACCGAGGAAATCTATCAGGCAATCCCTCATGATACAGAGTCAATTATGATTTCGAAGTGGGTTGAATATGATGAAGACCTCGCCTTTGCAGACGAGGAAGCAGAGTTTGAAAAGATTATGACTGCTATTCGCGCCGTTAGAAATCGCAGGGCAGAAATGAATATTCCGCCAAGCAAGAAAGCAACGGTTTATATTGAAACTGCCGAAAAGCAAACCTTTGAAGGTGCGGTTGAATTTTTCAAGCGCCTTGCCTCTGCCAACGAGGTTAAGGTTGAAAACGCCTTTGAAAATCTCGGCAATGTTGTAACCGTTATTTCCGATGATGCAAAAATCTATATTCCTCTCGGCGAGCTTGTTGATTTTGAGGCTGAAAGAAAACGCCTTGAAAAAGAGCTTGCGGCGGCACAGGATAAGCTTGATTTCATCAATAAGAAATTAAGCAATCCGGGCTTTGTTAATAAAGCTCCCGAAAAGGTTGTTGCTCAAAACAGGGAGGACGCCGAAAAGCTTACGGAAAAGATTGCAAGCATCAAAAATTCAATTGATAATCTCGGTAAATAATTATGACTTATGAAGAAGCATTAAGCATAATAATTAAAAAGCAAAGCCTCGGCATTATGCCGGGGCTTTCACGCATTGAAAAGCTGCTTAAAGAAATGGGCAGTCCGCAAAACAAAATCAAGGTCATTCACATAGCAGGAACAAACGGCAAGGGAACAGTTGCCTCAACGCTTGCAGATGCTTTGCATAAAAACGGCTTTAATGTCGGCTTGTTCACATCTCCTTGGGTTGATGATTACAGAGAACAAATTCAGCTAAACGGCACTTATATTTCAAAGGAGGATTTTGCCCGCTATATTGATGAGTATAAGGACTGCAACGCAACCGAATTTGAATTGCTGACTGCAATTATGTATAAATATTTCTGCGATAAAGGCGTTGATTATGCAGTTGTTGAGTGCGGTATGGGAGGACTTGAAGATTCAACCAACGCAGTTGAAAAGCCCGTGCTTTCCGTCATAACCTCCGTTGCGCTCGACCATACGGGCTTTTTGGGAAACACTCTTGCCGAAATAGCAAAGCAAAAGGCAGGGATAATAAAGAAAAATTCAGCAACAGTTCTTTATCCAAATGAAAAATGCGAAAGCTTATTTGAGGAAAAATGCCTTGCAGAGAATAATAGGTTAATCAAGATTGAAGACATAGGCGATTTCAAAAAGAATAATCTTGCGGTTGTTAATGCCTGTCTTGATTTTCTCGGCATTCCCACCGTTGATAAAACTGTTTCGCTTCCCGCAAGGCAGGAGCTTTTCGGCAATAGCATAATGCTTGACGGAGCTCATAACGAGGACGGTGCTCTCGCCCTTTTGAAAGCCTTGCCCGATAAAAAAATATCTGCCGTTATAGGTATGATGAAGGATAAAAATTATGACGCTTATTTAAGCCTCATTGCTCCTAAGTGCAGTAAAATCTATGCCGTAGCTGTTAATAATCCCCGTTCCTTGCCTGCAACAGAGCTTGCTCAAGCGGCAAAAAGGTATTGCAGTAATGTTACGGCTTGCGAAAATCCGCACAAGGCGTTAAGCCTTGCAAGGCAGGATGATTGCTTTGTGCTTGTCTGCGGCTCCTTCTATCTTGCAAGAGAGATTAGAAAAGATTTAATGTGAAACAATTTTCGATAAATTATTTATATCCGCTTTGGTATATTTACTAAGGCGGATATTTTTTTCGCCAACTCAATCGATATAAATCGGAAAGGCAATGTGATATAAATGAGCGTAACCATCGAATCAAGCGGAAATCTTATGATTGCTTATCTTATCGGCGAGTTAGACCATCATTCCGCCGAGGAAATAAGAAATAAAATAGACCGTGCAATAAGCTGTAAAAAGCCAAATCATTTAATTCTTGATTTTAAGAATATATCCTTTATGGATTCAAGCGGCATCGGTCTGGTTATGGGCAGATTCAGGCTTATGCAAAATCATCACGGAAGCGTTGAAATAAGAAATGTAACTCCTCAAACCAAAAAAATTATGGAGCTTGCAGGTCTTGGAAGAATTGCCGTGATTAATGAAATTAAAGAAGTGCAAGGAGAAATATAATGAAAAATGAATTTAGATTAACAATCAGCAGTAACAGTATAAATGAGGGCTTTGCAAGAGTTGTTGTTTCTTCGTTTGTAACACCGCTTGACCCAACCCTTGAAGAGCTCGCCGATTTGAAAACCGCCGTTTCCGAGGCGGTAACAAATTCAATCGTTCACGGCTATAAGGATAAATTCGGAAAAATTTACATAAACGGCTCAATAAACGAAAACACGGTTAAAATCATTATCCGCGATAAAGGGTGCGGAATTGAAAATATTGAAGAGGCTATGACTCCGCTTTTCACAACAGGCGGAGGAGATAGGGCAGGTCTCGGCTTTACCGTTATGGAAAGCTTTTGCGATAAGCTTAAAGTCCGTTCAAAAATCGGCTACGGAACAAGTGTAACGCTGATTAAAAAAATAGAGGGAAAATCAAAATGGTAACTGCCGAGCGCGATGAAATGATAAGCGAAAATATCGGTCTTGTTCATTCAATTGCAAAACGGTTTACGGGCAGGGGAGCGGATTATGAGGATTTGTTTCAGTCGGGTTGCGTAGGGCTTATTAAAGCGGTTGATAACTTTGACGAATCAAAGGGCTTTGCCTTTTCAACCTATGCCGTTCCGGTTATTATGGGCGAAATTAAAAGAATTTTCAGAGACGGCGGAGCAATTAAGGTCAGCAGGTCGCTGAAAGAAAAATCGGTTAAGGCGCAGTATCTCCGTGATAAGTTTATGGAAAGGGAGCTACGCGAGCCAACGGTAAGCGAGCTTTCTCAAATGCTCGGCTGCGATATAAACGAAACGGCGGAAATTCTTAATGTTATAGCCCCTATGATTTCGCTCAGCGGCTTCGGAGAAAACGGCGACCTTGATATTGATATTCCGTCAGACGATACAGAGGCGTTTTTTGAAAGGCTATCGCTTATGCAGGCTATGGACAGCCTGTCGGAGCAGGAAAGAAAATTGATTGAATACAGATATTTTAAAGGAAAAACACAATGCGAAACGGCAGAGCTTCTCGGTGTTTCGCAGGTGCAGATTTCAAGAAAAGAAAAAGCCGTTCTCAAAAAACTTCGTGAACGGCTTTAATGATATTAAATTATAATGTGTTAAGGTCATACGGCGTTTTCTGATATACAAAGTAGTTAAGCCAGTTTGAAAAAATAATATTTCCTGCGCTTTTCCAGTTCATTTTCGGAACAAGCTTAATGTCGTCATTCGGAAAATAGTTAACAGGCTTTTTAATGGGAAGCCCTTTGTCTAAATCACGGAAATATTCCTTTGCAAGAGTGTCTCTGTCGTATTCACTGTGTCCAGTGATAAAGAAATTTCTGCATTCCATATCGGAAATAATATGCACTCCCGCTTCCTCACTGTATGAGATAATCTGCAAATCCTTAATTTTTGCAATGTCGCTTGTGCTAAGCTCCCATTCTCTTGAATGAGGAACATAGAAAACATCGTCAAGACCTCTCATCAGCGGATGAGCAATGTCAAGGCTTATGTGAGGATAAACGCCGAATCTCTTTTCAGGCAGGTCAATCGGCTTAATACCGTATTTATAGTATAATGCCGCAAAAGCACCCCAGCATAAAAACATTGTTGAATAAACATTTGTTTTTGTCCATTCAAATATTGTGCAAAGCTCCTCCCAAAAATCAACATCTTCAAATTTGAAATTTGCAAGCGGTGCGCCGGTGATAATCATGCCGTCGTATTTGTTGTTCTTAACCTCGTCGAAGGTCTTATAAAATTTAAGCATGTGCTCCTTTGAGGTGTTCTTCGTTTTGTGAGTTGCAACTTGAAGCAAATCAACATCAACCTGAAGGGGAGAGTTTGAAAGAAGCCTAAGCAATTGCGTCTCCGTAACAACCTTCGTGGGCATCAAATTAAGAATTATAATGTTAAGCGGTCGTATATCCTGTGTGTCTGCACGCTTGTTGCTCATAACGAAAACGTTTTCAAGCTCAAGACTTTGCTTTGCAGGCAGCTCTTCGTCAATTCTGATTGGCATTAGTATCACCTCTCTTGTATAATGTAATATAATATATATTATATGTTATGTAAAGTGTTAATTATTATATCAAATAAAATTAACAAATGCAACCGCAATTTTTTGTGAAAAAAGACGAATTGAAAAAAATTTCAAAAATTAATAAAAAAAGTTGTTGACAAGTCTGTTTTGTTGTGGTATTATTAACAAGCACTTTGACGAGGGGAGCTAAGGGCGAGCCGAGGAGAGGTGCAAAAAGGACCTTGAAAATTAAACAACGACGAAAGTAAGGAACCCGATAAGATTCAAAAGAGTTTTATCTGTACTCGATACTAAAAAGGTATCAAAAGCAGTAATTGCGAACGAAAGTGTTCGAAAGAGCGCAAGCT
>JALEZT010000089.1 GCA_022772725.1 Eubacterium sp. | reverse complement strand
GCCAAATTCGGTTTGCTGTTATATACTGTTTAGGGTAACGGTAATAATCCGAACCACGGTTTATTGCCGTTACCCTATTGAAACTTTTGAGTAGTCATAAAGGAGAACTCATTATGAAGCTTGGAATAGTTGGCTTGCCGAATGTTGGCAAAAGCACACTTTTTAACGCAATAACAAACGCAGGAGCGCAAAGCGCAAATTACCCTTTCTGCACTATTGAGCCGAATGTGGGTATGGTTTGCGTGCCTGACGAAAGACTTGATAAGCTTGCTCAAATGTATGAGCCTGATAAATTTACTCCCGCAACAATTGAATTTGTTGACATTGCAGGGCTTGTTAAGGGCGCTTCAAAGGGAGAGGGTCTCGGAAACAAGTTTTTGAGCCACATAAGAGAGGTTGACGCAATTATCCATGTTGTTCGCTGCTTTGAAAACACTGATATAACACATGTTGACGGAAGCATTGACCCTGCAAGAGACATTGAAACAATAAATCTTGAGCTTATTCTTTCCGACCTTGATATTCTTTCAAGAAGAATAGACAGCAGAAAAAAGGCTATGAAGGGCGATAAAACACTTGCCGGCGAGGTTGATTTTCTTGAAAGGCTTTACAGCGAAATGGAAGGCGGAAAAACCGCAAGAAGCTGTGATATTTCCGAGGACGAGCTGGAATATCTTAAAGAGGTTTCACTGCTTACAATTAAGCCCGTTATATATGCCTGCAATATGAGCGACGAGGATTTTTCAAATGGAATAGACGGCAATGAAAACTACAAAACCGTTGAGAAAATAGCCGCCGAGGAGGGCGCGGAAACCCTGCCGATTTGCGCAGAGGCTGAGGCTGAAATTGCAACTCTTGAGGATGACGAAAAGGAAATGTTTCTTGCGGATATGGGGCTTGAAAAGAGCGGTCTTGACCGTCTTATCAAAAAGAGCTATCATCTTCTCGGTCTTATATCCTTCCTTACCGCAGGCAAAAAAGAGGTTAGAGCCTGGACAATTAAGGAGGGCACAAAGGCACCGCAGGCAGCAGGCAAAATTCACACTGATTTTGAAAGAGGCTTCATAAGAGCGGAGGTTGTTTCCTTTGACGACCTTGTTGCAAACGGCTCAATGAGCGCGTGCAAGGAAAAGGGGCTTGTTCGCAGTGAGGGCAAGGAATACATTATGAAGGACGGAGACATTGTTGAATTTCGATTCAATGTTTAACACTTTCAGGCAGGTTTATTATTAATCTGCCTGTTTTTATATCCGAAAATCTAAAAAATCAACATTTTGCATAAAATTTTTACAGAATATTCAAAACTTTTTACTATTTTGTATATAATTTTATAATACTTTACTTGACAAGTTTTTATTAATGTTATATTATATGATTAGGTGAGCAGGAGGATATTATGGATAAATTTAACAATTCAGCCGAAAAAGATATACTTCTCCTCGCCAAAGAAGGAGATAGTGAAGCGTTGAACTTCATTATCAAAAAATACAGATATGTTGCAGAGAAAATTGCATATAAATGGACAAGCTCGGCAATAGAGCCCGAGGACCTCATTCAAGAGGGTATGATAGGTATTCTTGCCGCCATAAAGTCCTATAATGCAGATAAAGGCACCGCCTTTTCCACCTACTGCTACACCTGTGTTTACAATTCTATACAAACGGCGCTCCGCAAGGCTACAAGGAAAAAGGTTGTTCCGCAGAACGACATTGTCCCCCTTGAAGAAGAATTTGTTGACGGGACAGCAGCTTCTTTAAGCGCCGAAGATTCTTTCCTTGCCGGGGAAAGCGTATCATTGTTATTACAGCAGCTTGATAAAAGCCTCTCAAAACTTGAAAATGATGTGTTGAGATTGTTTTTGGTTGGTTGCAGTTACAGCGAAATCGGCGAAAAGCTGAAAAAAGAGCCCAAGGCAATTGATAATGCTTTACAGCGTATCCGAAAGAAACTTAAAGAGGTTTCCTTCTGAAATCCCGCCGTTGCTATGCAACAACATTTTATTTATGAGAGGTAAAAATTATGTACGAAGACAAGACTTTGGTTTGCAAGGACTGCGGAAATGAATTTATATTCACGGCAGGCGAACAGGAATTCTATGCAGAAAAAGGCTTTGAGAATGAGCCTTTAAGATGCAAGGATTGCCGTGCGGCAAGAAAAGCGGCCGCAAGAGGACCGAGAGAGATGCACGACGCTGTTTGTGCTTCCTGCGGTGCAGAATGCAAGGTTCCGTTTGAGCCGAAGGATGACCGCCCCGTTTATTGCAGTGAATGCTTTGCAAAAATGAAGGCAGAGGAAGAATAATTTTATTCTTAACAAAAAACCGCCTAAACGGCGGTTTTTTTCTGTTTTGAGCTCTTATTCCATTAATTTTGTTTTATAAATAAAGGTTAAGTAAAAAAGTCTTGACAAGCGGTTTTTGCTGTGATATTATATTCGAGCAGATACGGAGAGGTATCGAAGCGGTCATAACGAGGCGGTCTTGAAAACCGTTTGGCCAAAAGCCACATGGGTTCGAATCCCATCCTCTCCGCCATAAAAAATCGCTTTTGCAGAAATGCAAAAGCGATTTTTTAATTAATTGCATCCTTTGTGAGGTAATATAATGCAAATAAAAGAACGCATAAGCAAATGGATAAACAAAAATTAAAGCTCCTGTCTCAAATATTCTAATCTCAAACGGATTAAGCCGTGCTTCACAGCACGGCTTAATTTTTCATCATATCATTTTTATAATCGTTTGTAAATACATGGTACCATTTTATGTACTAATTGCTTTTAACAAAAATATTGGTAAATATTTCCTTTACAAATTCAAATTATTGTGTTATCATAATTTTGTTCTTATATCATACCAAAGAACATAAGGTTGCTACAAAAAGGTAGTAAACCGAAAAGCACTGACGGTTCGCATTTGCGAGCCGTCATCTATTTTAAAGGGGTAGATTTTATGAAATACGCAATAGGTCTTGACTGCGGAATATCATCAGTCGGTTATTCCGTTACAGAGCTTGACTGCCACGACGAACCTTGCAGAATTATAAAGTTAAGTTCAAGAATTTTCAGTGCTGCGGAGAATCCAAAAGACGGCTCTTCGCTTGCGCTTCCGCGAAGAGAAGCAAGAGGAAGCAGAAGAAGATTAAGACGCCACCGCCACAGATTAGAACGCATCAGGCATTTAATTATTGAAAATAATATTTTATCGGAAAGTGAACTTGAAGGCTTATTCAAAGGACAGTTAAGCGATATTTATATGCTTAGAACAAAGGCGCTTGATGAAAAAATCAGTAATCAGGAATTTGCAAGAATACTGATTAACCTTGCTCAAAGAAGAGGCTTTAAATCAAACAGGAAAGCAGATTCATCCGACAAGGAAGCCGGAAAGCTTCTGAATGCTGTTAATGAAAATCAAATCCGAATGGAGCAAAAATCATACCGCACTGTTGGGGAAATGTTTTATTTAGACGAAAAATACTCCCAATACAAAAGAAACAAGGGAGAGGACTATACAAACACCGTTTCCCGCTCAATGATTGAAGATGAAGCAAGACTGATTTTTAAGGCTCAACGAGAGCTTGGAAATGCAAATGCAACAGAAGAAATAGAAGATAAATATCTTGAAATTCTTTTATCTCAAAGACCGTTTGATTTAGGACCGGGTGTTGGTAACGAAAAATCTCCAAGCCCTTATGCCGGCGAACAGATTTTGAAAATGATTGGCAAATGCACTCTTATACCAAGCGAAAAAAGAGCCGCAAAAGCTTCTTACTCATTTCAGCTTTTCAGCTTATGGCAAAACATCAACAACCTTTCATTTATAAATGAAGCAGGAGAGAAAACTTTTCTTAATGATGACCAAAGGCTGGCTGTTTATAATTTATGTCATAAAACACCTAATGTTACCTTTGAAAAAATAAGAAAAGAGCTGTCTGTTGACGATAGGCTTATGTTTACTTCACTTTCGTACGGAAGCAAAGAAATTGAAGAGGTTGAGAAAAAAGCAAAGTTCAATTATCTTGACTGCTATCATCAAATACGAGTTGCACTTAATAAGGTAAAAAAAGATTGCATAAAATCTCTTTCTGTTGATGAGTTAGATAAAATAGGATATATTTTTACAGTTTATAAAAACGATGAAGCCATAATTTCTCATTTAAAGGAAGCAGAGATAGATGAATTGCTATATGATAGTCTTTTAACACTTAAAGGCTTTTCAAAATTCGGACACATCTCTGTTAAAGCGTGCAAACAGATTTTACCGTTTCTTGAAAAAGGCTTTTCATACGACAAGGCGTGTGAAGCGGCAGGTTTGAATTTCAAAGGACACTCGGCAAAGGAGAAATCCGCGCTTTTACCAAGCACAAGCGAAGAGCTTGAAGATATAACAAACCCTGTTGTAAGGCGTGCGATTTCGCAAACAATTAAAGTTATCAATGCAATTATAAGAGAACAGGGAGAAAGCCCTGTTTATATCAACATTGAACTTGCAAGAGAATTATCAAAAACTTTTGAAGAAAGAAAAAAAATCAAGAAAAGCAATGATGAAAACAGAGAAAAAAACGAAGCAATAATTCAAAGATTGAAGGAGGATTTTTCTGTTCATAATCCAACAGGAATGGACATTATTAAGCTGAAGCTTTGGCTTGAACAAGACGGGATATGCCCATATTCCCTGCAACCGATTAAAGCCGATATGCTTTTTTCAACAGGCTATGTTGAGGTTGACCATATAATCCCGTACAGCATCAGCTTTGATGACAGTTTTAATAACAAGGTTTTAACATTTTCCCGCGAAAACAGACAAAAGGGAAACAAAATTCCGATGAAGTATCTGCAAGGAAAAGACAGAGACAACTTTGTTGTTTGGGTTGAAAACAATGTTAAAAACAGAAAAAAGAAGCAAAATCTTTTAAAGGCTGACATTTCAAAGTCTGATTTTGAAGGATTCAAAGAAAGGAACTTAAACGACACACGGTATTTGAACAGAGTTTTGTTAAACTATATCAATGACCATCTTTTGTTTGCTCCGTTTGAGGATAAATCAAGAAAGAAGCATGTTACCTCCGTAAACGGAAATGTTACTGCTTATGTTCGCAAGCGTTGGGGAATAATCAAGACAAGAGAAAACGGCGATTTACACCACGCAGTTGACGCCGCAGTTATTTCCTGCATAACCGACAGGGAGATTCAAAGGGTATCCTGCTATTCAAAACAAAATGAAACAAAATACACAGATATTTATGATTACGAATCTTATGAAATCAATACAGATACGGGAGAGATTTATTCTAAATTCCCCCTTCCCTATCCCGAATTCAGAACCGAAATTGATTTAAGACTCCGTAAAGACCCAAAGTATTGGCTGAAACAACACCCCCTTTCAAACTATTCCGATGAGGATATTGAAGGTGTTACTCCCGTATTTATTTCAAGAATGCCAAACAGAAAGATTACCGGACCTGCACATCAAGACACAATACGCTCCGGAAAAGAATCGGGCTTCAAAATTTCAAAGGTTCCGCTTTCGAAGCTAAAACTTGAAAACGGAGAAATTCCGGGATATTATTCTCCCGAAAGCGACATGCTTTTGTATTTTGCTTTAAAGAAAAGACTTGAACAGTTCGGTGGCTCTGGTGAAAAAGCGTTTCCGAAGGATTTTGAATTTCACAAGCCAAAATCGGACGGTTCAGAAGGACCGATTGTTAAAAAGGTAAAAATCATTGAAAAAGCTACAAAATCCGTTAATGTCGGAAACGGCATAGCAGATAACGGTAAAATGGTTAGGATTGATGTTTTCTATGTTGAGAATGACGGTTATTACTTTGTTCCGATTTATGTTGCTGACACAATAAATAAAGCTCTGCCGAACCTTGCCTGCGTAGCAGGCGGCAGAGAATGGAAGCCTATGGAAGACAAAGACTTTGTTTTTTCACTGTATCAAAATGATTTAATTAAAATCACTGCTAAAAAAGACTATAAATTATCATTGAAAAACAAAAACAGTACTCTTCCAAAGGAAGTGTTCGGCAATGAAATGCTATTATACTATACAGGTGCAAACATAAACACCGGAGCCATATCTGTCGAAAGTGATGACGGAGCATATTTAATTCAAGGTTTAGGAATAAAAACGCTTCGAAAAATAGAAAAATACACAGTAGATATATTAGGAAACACATCAAAGGTTAAAAAGGAAAAAAGACTTTCCTTCAATAAATAATATGCCATACAGAAATATTTTTATTGCTAACGAAGCATCATTAAAGCTAAAACAAAATCAGTTGGTTGTTAATAACGGTGTTGAATACACCTTCCCCATTGAAGATATCAGAAGCATCGTTATTGACAACCCTCAATCAAGCTTTTCCGTTAAGCTTATGTCCTTTCTCGGAGAAAACGGAGTGTGCGTTATAATGTGTAATGAAAAGCACACTCCGTGCTGCCAGCTTCTTCCGATAGGAACATATTGCAGAACACTAAAAAGAATTGAATTGCAACAAAGCCAAACAAAGCCAAAGCTGAAAAGAATATGGCAGAAAATCGTTATTAAAAAAATTGAAAATCAAGCGAAATGTTTAGAGTTAAACGGAATTAATAACGAGAAGCTTATTTCAATTTCAAAAGCAGTACAATCCGGTGATGCATCAAATCGCGAAGGATACGCAGCAAACATTTATTTTAAGCTTCTTTTCGGAAATGATTTTACTCGAGGCCAAGAAAGCTGTATCAATGCTGCATTGAATTACGGATATGCAATATTGCGTTCTTATATTGCCAGAACAATTGTTGCATTAGGGCTTGAAGCTTCAATAGGTATTCATCACAAAAATCAACTTAATTCTTTCAATTTAGCAGATGATATTATTGAGCCGTTTCGTCCAACAGTTGATTTACTTGTTTCAAAATATTTGGATTTTGAAAACGGATTTGAGCTTGCTCATAAAGCACAGCTTCAACGGCTTCTTAACTGTGTTTGCATTGTTGATGATAATAATTGGTCTCTTTCAAAATCAATAGAATTGATGACACAAGGTATTATTTCCTGTTTTGAAAATGATAATTTTTCGGATTTAAAATTGCCTGATTTAACAGACATTTCTTATTTTGATTATGACTAAATTTATGAGAATTTTAGTATTTTTTGATTTACCTGTCAAAGAAAAGGCAGAACAGAAAGCCGCAACAAAATTCAGAAATTTTCTTATCAAGGATGGCTTTCAAATGATTCAGTTTTCTGTTTACAGCAGGGTGTGCAACGGCTATGATGCTGTTAACACGCACGAAAGCAGGGTTAAACAAAATCTACCGTCAAACGGCTCAGTTAGAATGCTTATAATCACTGAAAAGCAATATGAATCAATGC
>JALEZT010000081.1 GCA_022772725.1 Eubacterium sp. | reverse complement strand
AAGATTTTCCCCGACAAGCCGATCACCGCAAGACCTGCCGACACCCGTATGGGTAAAGGTAAAGGTAATGTTGACTACTGGGTAGCAGTAGTTAAGCCCGGCAGAGTTATGTTTGAACTCGCAGGCGTTGAAGAAAGTGTTGCTCGTGAGGCTATGCGTCTCGCAGCAAACAAACTTCCTATCAAATGTAAATTCGTAGTTAAAGAAGAGGGAGGCGAGCAGTAATGAAAGCAGCAGAAATCAGAGCTTTAAGCGCAGAACAGCGTGCAGCAAAGCTTGCAGAGCTTAAAGATGAACTCTTTAATCTCCATTTCCAGCAGGCTATCAACCAGCTCGACAACCCAATGAGAATAAAAGCAGTCAAGAAGGATATCGCTCGCATCAAAACTGTTGAGAGAGAAATCGAACTTGAAGGCTCAAATTCTTAAAGATAGGAGGTATTTATTATGAGTGAAAGAAACCTCAGAAAAACAAGAGTTGGTATCGTAACAAGCGATAAGATGGACAAAACAGTTGTTGTTTCAATCAAGGATAAGGTTCGTCATCCGCTTTACGGTAAAATCATTAACCGTACGGTTAAATATAAAGCACACGATGAAGAAAATACCTGCGGAATCGGCGATAAGGTTCTCATTATGGAAACCCGCCCGATGAGCAAGGATAAGAGATGGCGTGTGGTTGAAATCATTGAAAAGGCAAAGTAATCATTACGAATTACAAACGCTTTTATAAATTAGTTAAAAAAAATAATAACTGCAAGATGCAAAGTGTTATTTTGCAGTACGAAGGAGGAAAACGCTGTGATACAACAGGAAAGTCGTCTTAAAGTTGCAGACAACACAGGTGCTAAAGAGCTTCTTTGCATCAGAGTTCTCGGCGGCTCAGGCAGAAGATATGCTAATATCGGCGATGTTATTGTTGCTTCCGTAAAGAAAGCAGCGCCTAACGGAGTCGTTAAAAAGGGCGAAGTTGTTAAAGCAGTCATCGTTCGTACAACTAAAGGTGTACGTCGTGACGACGGTCAGTACATTCGTTTTGATGAAAATGCTGCCGTAATTATCAAAGAGGATAGAACTCCTCGTGGCACCCGTATTTTCGGACCGGTTGCAAGAGAGCTTCGTGATAAGGATTTTATGAAAATCCTTTCTCTCGCACCGGAAGTACTTTAATGGAGGTGCAGGATAATGAGTAAAATGTTTGTTAAAACCGGTGATACCGTTATGGTTCTCAGCGGTAAATCAAAGGGCGTTAAGGGCGAGGTTATCGCAGTTAGCCCCAAGGAAAATAAAGTAATCGTTAAAAATGTTAATGTTGCAACAAAGCATGTTAAGCCCCGTAAAATGGGCGAGCAGGGCGGTCTTGTTAAGGTTGAATCTGCTCTTTATGCTTCAAAGGTTCAGCTTGTTTGCCCCAAGTGCAACAAGCCAACCCGTGTAGGTCATAAAGATGGCAAGCGCGTTTGCAAGCATTGCGCAAATGAATTTTAAGTAAGGGAGGAACATAACAAATGGCTGCAAGACTTAAAGAAGCCTACAAGAGCGAAGTCGCTCCTGCATTGATGAAGAAATTCGAATACAA
This sequence comes from Eubacterium sp., assembly GCA_022772725.1. Classification (GTDB taxonomy): domain Bacteria; phylum Bacillota; class Clostridia; order Oscillospirales; family Acutalibacteraceae; genus Eubacterium_R. The sequence goes on along the minus strand of JALEZT010000081.1, from coordinate 6,407 downwards.
ATCTGTTATGCAAATCCCGAAGCTTGACAAGATTGTTCTCAATGTTGGTTGCGGTGAAGCCCGTGAAAATTCAAAGGTTGTTGACGCTATCATCAACGATTTAAGCGTTATAACAGGACAGAAGCCGATTGTTTGCCGCGCAAAGAAATCAGTTGCAAACTTTAAGCTTCGTGAAGGAATGCCAATCGGCGTTAAGGTAACTCTTCGTGGAGAAAAGATGTATGAATTCCTTGACAGATTCTTCAATCTCGCGCTTCCGAGAGTTCGCGATTTCAGAGGTATCAATCCTAACTCATTCGACGGCAGAGGAAACTATGCTATGGGTATCAAGGAGCAGTTAATCTTCCCTGAAATCGAATATGATAAAATCGATGCTGTTCGCGGTATGGATATTATTATGGTAACAACAGCAAACACAGATGAAGAAGGCAGAGAGCTCCTCAGATTATTAGGCGCTCCGTTTGCAGAGTAAGGAGGGAATATCGTGGCAAAAACATCTATGAAAGTTAAGGCTGCAAAGCCTGCTAAGTATTCAACAAGAGCTTACAACAGATGTAAGATCTGCGGTAGACCTCACGCTTATCTTCGTAAGGATGGCGTTTGCCGTATCTGCTTCAGAGAGCTCGCTCATAAGGGCTAAATCCCCGGCGTAACAAAATCTTCTTGGTAAGAACCGAGAAATTGCTAAATTTATAAGGAGGAAATATCAATGCATATTACAGACCCAATCGCTGATATGCTTACAAGAATTCGTAACGCTAATTCAGCAAAGCACGATACAGTAGATATTCCTGCGTCAAACATGAAGAAGGCAATTGCTCAGATTCTTGTTGATGAAGGTTATATCAAAAATTATAAGGTTATTGAAGACGACAAGCAGGGAACAATCCGCGTAACTCTTAAATACGGTGAGGGCAAAACTCAGGTTATCACAGGCTTACGCAGAGTTTCAAAGCCGGGTCTTCGTATCTATTCAAATGTTGAGGATATGCCAAAGGTTATGAAAGGCCTCGGCGTTGCTATTATCTCAACTTCAAAAGGCGTAATGACAGACAGAGAAGCCCGCAAGCAAAATGTTGGCGGCGAAGTATTAGCATTCATTTGGTAAGGAGGTGCAGTCAGGATGTCTCGTATAGGCTTAAAGCCAATCGCAATTCCTGCCGGTGTTGATGTTTCAATCAACGGCAACGCTGTAACCGTAAAAGGACCGAACGGTACCCTTACAATGGATAAGCATCCTAATATCAGCGTTAGCATTAATGACGGCGAGGTTAATGTTGCAAGGCCTAATGACGATAAGGAAAACAGAGCGCTTCACGGCCTCACAAGAGCCCTTATCGCAAATATGGTTGAAGGCGTAACAAACGGCTTCAAAAAAGTTCTCGAAGTAAACGGTGTCGGCTACCGTGTTCAGATGCAGGGCTCAAACCTTGTTATGAACCTCGGTTTCTCACATCAGGTAACAATGACTGCCCCCGAAGGCGTTAAAATTGAATGTCCGTCTGCAAACCAGATTATTATTTCCGGTGCAGATAAGCAGGCCGTTGGTCAGTTCGCAGCTCAGGTTCGCGAAAAGAGACCTCCGGAGCCATATAAAGGCAAGGGCATCAAGTATGCTGAAGAGCATATCAGACGCAAAGAAGGCAAAGCAGGTAAGAAATAAAGGAAGGAGTGAATTACAATGGTTTCAAGACAAGACGCTAACAAAGCAAGACAAAAGCGCCATAAGAGAGTTCGTGCAAAGATTTCGGGCACTGTTGATTGTCCAAGGCTTAATGTATATCGCTCCCTCAGCAATATTTATGTTCAGCTTATCGACGATGTTGCAGGCGTTACTCTTGCACAGGCTTCAACAGTTGAAAAGGATTTCACAGCTTACGGCGGAAATATAGAAGCAGCTAAGGCTGTTGGTAAAACATTAGCAGAAAGAGCCAAGGCAAAGGGCATTGAAGAATGCGTATTTGACCGCGGCGGATACGTTTATCACGGACGCGTTGCAGCAGTTGCAGACGGCGCTCGTGAAGGCGGATTAAAGTTCTAACGAAGGAGGAAAATACTTTATGGCAAAGATTGATACATCTTCAATGGAACTTGAAGAAAGAGTTGTAACCATCAACCGTGTTTCTAAAACCGTTAAGGGCGGTAGAATTTATAAGTTTTCCGCTCTTGTAGTTGTTGGTGATAAAAACGGTCTTGTAGGCTTCGGTGTAGGTAAGTCAGGCGAAGTTCCGGACGCTATCCGCAAGGGTATCGAGGATGCAAGAAAGAATGTTATGAAGGTTGCTTTAAGAGGAACAACAATTCCTCACGAGGTTAAAGGAAAGTTCGGCGCAGGAGAGGTTCTTCTTATGCCGGCTCCCAAGGGTACCGGAGTTATCGCCGGCGGCCCCGTTCGTGCGGTTGTTGAAACAGTTGGTATCGCAGATATCAGAACAAAGGCAATCAGATCAAACAATCCTTACAATGTTGTAAGAGCCACAATGAACGGCCTTGCACAGCTTCGCACAGCCGAAGAGGTTGCAGCAGTTCGCGGCAAATCAGTAAAACAAATTATAGATTAAGGAGGGTGGATTAAATGGCAGATATTAAAATCACACTTAAAAAGAGCTTAATCAGCTGCAAAAAAGACCAGATTGCCACGGCCCACTCTCTTGGTCTTCGTAAAATCGGCAATGTAACAATTCAGCCGGATAACGCTCAGACACAGGGTAAAATCAAAAAGATTTCTCACCTTGTTGAAACTGAAAAAGCGTAAGGGGAGGTGCAGATAAATGAAATTACATGAACTTTCTCCTGCTGAGGGCTCAAAGAAGGCAGTAAAAAGAATCGGACGCGGCGCAGGCTCAGGTCAGGGTAAAACTGCCGGAAAAGGTCATAAGGGCGCAAAGGCTCGTTCAGGTTACAGCCGTCGCCCCGGCTTTGAAGGCGGTCAAATGCCTCTTCAAAGACGAGTTCCTAAAAGAGGCTTCAACAACATCTTCCGCACAGAGTATGCAACCGTAAATGTTGCCGCTCTTGAAGAAAGATTTGATGCTAATGCTGTTGTTGATGCAGAAAGCCTTAAAGCCTGCGGTCTTATCAAAAAAGAGCTTGACGGCATTAAGGTTCTCGGCAATGGCGATTTAACTAAGGCATTAACCGTTAAGGTTAGCGCCGTAAGCGAATCCGCTAAGGCAAAAATTGAAGCTGCAGGTGGCACGGTGGAGGTGCTTTAAATGATAAAGACCATTGTTAATGCATGGAAAGTGCCTGAAATAAGAAGAAAGCTGCTTTTCACTGCATTTATCATTCTCATTTTCAGAATCGGCTCCTTTATCCCCGTTCCGTTCCTTAACATTGTTGATGAAATCAATGTTGGAAAGGGCAACACAATATTAACCTATTTGAGCCTTATGACGGGTAGCGCATTCACCTATGGAACGATTTTCGCAATGTCAATCACTCCGTATATCAATGCTTCAATTATTATGCAGCTCCTTGCAGTTGCTATTCCCGCACTCGAAAGACTTCAAAAGGAAGGCGAAGAGGGCAGAAAGAAGATTGCTTCAATAACCCGTGTTGTAACTGTTGTTCTCGGTCTTATGCAGTCTCTTGCTTATTTCTTCTTCCTTCGTGCAAACAATTATCTTATGACAGATGCTTCGGGTGCCGCATTCACCGGCTTTGATGCTGTTTTCCAGGCCTTGGTTATCATCGTTGTTTTAACCGCCGGAACGGCAGTTATTATGTGGCTCGGTGAGCAAATCACAATTTCCGGTATCGGAAACGGTATTTCAATAATACTTTTCGCCGGTATCGTTTCAAGATTCCCAACAATTATTAAGCAGTATGTTCAGTATTTGCAGACAGGCCGTATGGTTTATAATTTCCTCGTTCCTGCTGTATTCATTGTATTCCTTCTTATGATTGCATACATTGTATTTATGGATAATGCTGAAAGAAGAATCCCGATTCAATACGCAAAGCGCGTTGTCGGCAGAAAAATGTACGGCGGTCAGTCAACTCATATGCCTATCAAGGTTAATATGAGCGGCGTACTCCCAATCATTTTTGCTTCTTCAATTCTTTCGCTCCCGGGTACTGTTCAGATGTTTATTTCCTCTGATAAGTATGAGGGAACCTTCTGGGAAAAATTCTTTAACGCATTCCAGAGCGACTCTTGGTGGTATGCGGGAATGTATTTCATTCTTATAATTTTCTTTGCTTATTTCTACAGTACAATTCAGTACAACCCAATTGAAATGGCAAATAATCTTCGTAAGAATAACGGCGCAATTCCGGGTATCCGTCCCGGCAGACCCACATCGGATTACATTATGAAGGTGCTTATGAGACTCACCTTAATCGGTGTTCTTATGCTTTCGGTTGTAGCATTGCTTCCGATAGTTTGGTCTCTCATTTGCGATGCGGCTATTCCTCCTTTAACAGAAGGCGGAAACGACGGCGGTTTCTCAGTCAGCCTCGGCGGTACATCAATTATCATTATGTGCGGCGTAGCTCTTGAAACTGTTCGTCAGCTTGAATCTCAAATGATGATGCGTCATTACAAAGGCTTCCTTGATTAATTAACGAAAGGTAAGAGATTTATGAAATTGATACTTCTCGGCGCTCCGGGTGCCGGCAAAGGCACTCAGGCAGAAAAGATAGTAGAAAAATATTCAATCCCTGCTATATCAACAGGCAATATCATTCGTGCCGCTCTTAAAGAGGGCACCGAAATGGGCTTAAAGGCTAAATCCTATATGGAGGCAGGCCAGCTCGTTCCCGATGATGTTGTTATAGGAATTATTAAGGACAGACTTGCACAAAGCGATTGCGAAAACGGATTTATTCTTGACGGTTTTCCGCGCACCATTCCTCAGGCACAGGCGCTTGAGGATATGGGCGTAGCTATCGATAAGGTTCTCGATATCGAGGTTCCCGATGAAAAGATAACCGCAAGAATGTCAGGCCGCCGCGTTTGTTCAAAGTGTGCAAATTCTTATCATCTGCTTTACAAAAAGCCAAAGCAGGAGGGCATTTGCGACGCTTGCGGCGGAGAACTTGTTCAGCGTAAAGACGACGCTCCTGAAACTGTTCAGGCAAGGCTTAAAGAGTATCACGAAATGACAGAGCCTTTAAAGGATTTCTATCAAAAGCTCGGAAAGCTTGTTATCGTTGAAGGTCAGGAGGAGGTTGCAGACACAACTGCACTCGTCTTTAAAGCATTGGAGGATTAACATGATAGTGCTTAAAAGCAGCAGAGAATTGGAGCTTATGAAAGAAGCATGCCAAATTTCAGCTGAAGCATTAATGGTGGCAGGCGAGGCTGTTAAGCCCGGTGTTTCAACTAAGGAAATTGACAAAATTGCTTATAATTTGATTAAAAAGAGAGGCGCAACGCCGAACTTTTTAGGGCTTTATGATTTCCCCGCCACCGCATGTATATCTATAAATAATGAAGTTATTCACGGCATACCGAGAAAGGACCGTATCATCCGGGAGGGCGATATAGTCAGCATAGATCTCGGTGCCGCGAAAAACGGCTATAACGGCGATAATGCCGCCACATTTGTTGCAGGGACTTGCTCTCCCGAGGCAAAGCGGCTGTTAGACACAACCAGAGAAAGCCTTTATAAAGGCATTGAAAAGGCTGTGCCGGGCGGAAGAATCGGCGATATAGGCCACGCTGTTCAGACCTACTGTGAGGAAAGAGGATACGGTGTTGTCCGCGACTTTGTAGGCCACGGCGTAGGAACAAAGCTTCATGAAGACCCAAGCGTACCTAACTTCGGGCACGAAGGACGTGGTATCAGACTGTTACCCGGAATGACATTGGCAATTGAACCGATGATCAATCAGGGAACCTATAAGGTAAAACAGCTTTCAGACGGATGGACTGTTGTTACTGAGGACGGCAAGCTTTCTGCTCATTTTGAGCACACTGTTGCCATAACAAGCAACGGCCCCGTTATATTAACGAAAATCTGAAATGTTTAAATCAATTGCAGGCGATTACGCCGCGATGTGATTCCAGTTAAATAAAACATCTATCGTATTAAATCCAGCGAGGTAAAATGATGTCAAAGTCAGATATGATTGAAGTTGAAGGTACTGTGGCAGAGGTTTTGCCAAACACAACCTTTAAGGTTGAGCTTCAAAACGGCCACATTGTTTTAGCCCATATCAGCGGAAAGCTCAGAATGAACAACATTCGTATTCTTCCCGGTGATAAGGTAACAATTGAGATGTCCCCGTATGACCTTACAAAAGGCCGTATCATTTGGCGCTCAAAGTAAATAAAAGGAGGATATTCAAAATGAAAGTCAGACCTTCTGTTAAGAAAATTTGCGATAAATGCAAAGTTATAAAGCGCAATGGAAAAGTAATGGTTATCTGTGAAAATCCAAAGCATAAACAGCGTCAGG
>JALEZT010000072.1 GCA_022772725.1 Eubacterium sp. | reverse complement strand
TTCGGTCTCTGTAACGGTATTCCGTTCTTGACGGCTGACCCTTTCCGCCCTGACCGTCTGAATATCCGTCTCTCTCGAACCACCACATCACACCGTCAATATAAACATAATATTTATCGGGAACTGTTGATAATGTGTGCTTCGTCATTGAATTGCCCTTTGTTGGATACCAAAGCTCAACCCATTGAAAATATTGAGAGGTTTTGCAATTATCGCACGGGGTGTTATATGGGTCTCTGTTGCCGCATTTTGTGCATTTGAAGGCATAAAAGCGATATGTGGTTCGTGAATCCACCTGCCGTGTGTTGCTTGATGAGTATTTGGTTGTTGACCAACCGCTCCAAGAGCCATAATTGCTCCACTCGTATGTTGTGTCGTAAAGAGTCCAGCCGCTCAAGCTGCTTTTTGTGCTTGTTGTAAATGACTTTTCACGATATCTGTATTCCGTATGCAAGGTGCTTTTAGCCGCCGTTGTGCTTTCGCTCGTGTTATTTTTTGAGCTTGATTTGGTGGTTGATTTGTCGCTTTTACCGTCCGAATTATTCTCCGAAGAAGTGATTTCGATTTGATTATCCTGATATTCCTCGCTGATTTCACTCTCGGCAGTGCTTTCCTCACTGATTGCCTCTTGTGCTTCTTCAAGCTGTTCATCATTTTGACTTTCATCCTTTGAAGCTATTTCAAATTTCTGATAGCCTGCGGAGTTGTTGCTTTCGGATTTTTTGTGTGAATTTATACCGACGGCAATTGCCCCTGCAATAATTGCAACAGCAAGCACAACAGACGCTATTATTATAATCAGCTTCTTTTTATTCGGATTACCAAAGCTCTTTGTTGTTTGTTGCAGATTAGCTCCGCAAATTTGGCATATTTCGGCATTATCATCATTATTGCATCCGCAATTAGGACAGTACATATGAATCCTCCTCGGAAGTTTATCTTAAATATACAACATTCAGCACTAAAACGGTCGCCTGTAAAACGACTTATTATTTTGAATGAGATTTAATAAGCATAACGATTGACTTAATATACCAATAAGGAGACACAATTACACTTATTAAATAATTCATAAGCCATCTTCCAAGCATAAACGCAAGAGCAAATGCACAGCCGTTTTCACTGTTTTGATGTGCAAAATATCCGGCGGTTGCCGTTAAAACCGCTTGCTTTCCGTTCATTTTTAGGCCTTTGAGCCTCATTATTGATAACGGAATAACAGAAACAAGATAGCTGACAAGCAACGAGATTAAAAATTGTTGCGAAATAATCATTGATGCAAGAAAGCCGATAACAAGAAATACAGATGAAAAAGCAATAATTTTAATATATACGGAATTATCTGCCGGCACGGTGTCTTCCGCCGTCTCGTATACTTGATCTGTTTGATTTTGAACAGCCGGTGTAACAACAGAGCCGCCCGCTTGCGCAACCTCATTCATAGCTTGTATCGCTTCGGGCTTTCCCTGCTGTGCAGATAAATTCATCCAATATTCAGCTATGTTTTCATCCTGTGCAACGCCCCAGCCGTTTGCATAATGTATAGCAAGATTAAACTGTGCTTCGGCGTCGCCCTCCTTTGCAAATTCAACCCACAACGGAAAGCCCTTACTGTATTCCTTTGTTTCGGTTGAATATATAACGGCCAAATCCCATTTTGCATCATGGTCTAGTGCGTTACTGTTGTTTTCAAGCACTCTGTTATACCAATATTCAGCCGCCTTGCAATTTTTAGGACCGCCCTCTCCATTCAAATTCATAAGGGCAAAGCTATACTGTGATAAAACCAAATTCTCTTTTGCGCCTTGCTCGAAAAGTATTCTTGCTCTTTCCTTATCAACGGGCATTCCTTTTCCCGAGTAGGCGCACAGGCCAAGCTCCTCCATTGAATCAATATCTCCAAGCTGAACCGCTTTTTCAAAAAGCTTTGCCGCCGTTATCTCGTCCTTTGGAAGACCTCCCCAGCCGTTGAGCAATAGCTTGCCTAAATGATATATTGAGTTCCTGTGTCCGTTCTTTGCTCCGATTGTATAATAATAAACTGCTTCCCTTGGGTCTGCTTCAACTAATGTGCCGTTTTCATAAGTAAGTCCCAAATAATTAGCGGCACAATCATCATTTAATTCAGCGGCCATAGAAAGCAAGTTAATGCCTCTTTTAGAATCGAAAAAGTCATTTCGAGTGTCGCAAAGCTCAAGTCCGAGACCGCATAACGCATCACTGTAATGCTCGCTGTGGATATCGGCCTTTTCAATGCACATTTCAAAATATTCCTTTGCCTTGTGAATATCCTGTTCAAATCCGTCGTTACCATAGCAATATCCTCTTGAAATAATATTAAGAGCCCAATCGTCTCCTAAATGTGCCGCTTTTTCAATCAGCTCCTTTGATTTCGCCTCATCCGGTGCTATTGTTGAAACGCTTCCCAAAGAGTAAACATCGCAGGCAAGAACTGTAATAGCTCTTGGATGATTCAAAGCAACGGCCTGGTTAAGATAATACATTGCCGTGTTTTCATCCTTCGGCGCAATTTCTTCATATATATATGTATAAAACAGTTCAACCATTGCCAAAGGGTTTTGTTCGCTTGCGAGAAGTCTTAAAAATTCAGTATATTTTATATTTGCAATGTTTTTTTCGTATTTTTCACAGTAAACCGAATGTATGTTTTGAATAGCGTCGCGCGAGCCTGCGCGAGAGGCCTTTTCAAAATATTCTATTGCCTTGTCTATGTCTTTTTCATTTCCAACACCCTCGTAATATGAATAAGCAATCATGCAAAGTCCGTAGGCGTCATTTTTATCTGCCGTTTTTTTGAGCAATTCAATGCCTTTGGCGGTATCAGCTTCAACACCGAGGCCCTCTATGTAACAATCAGCCAAGCCGTTTATTGCAGCAATGCTTTGAGAATCCGCTTCAAACGCTTTACTGTACCAATAAAAAGACCTTTCAGGGTCAATTGATGTTCCTGCACCTTTGAAATAAGAGTTGGCAAGGTCAAGCATTGCCTCTAAATCGCCGTTTTCTGCTTTTATCAATAATTCTTTGCTAAACATATTGCTTCTCCTTAAAAAAATCATTAATTTATATTAAAAAATCCATATTCATATTATACATTAACAAAATTTGCTATTTCTATATGCCGTCAGCGTATACTCTGTAATTTATTTTTCGCGCTAAATTATTGATTTTTTGCTCTCAATTTTATAAAATATACTTATGTGATTTCAAAGGAGAATTAGTCGTTGTCTAAAAAATGTAAAAACTGCGGGGCTGAAATGCCGGAGGAGGCACATTTTTGTTTTTCCTGTATGACAGCCTGTGAGGAGCCGGAAGCAGCCGTCAATGCCGCAGGGGCGGTAAGCGGCGCAAATTCGATAAAAGACAAATTAAAGAATATTGATAAAAAAAGAGCTGTCGCATTGGCAACAGCAATTTTAATAATTCTGATTCTCATTGCTTTATGTGCGTTTTATTTTTCCGGAAAAGCAAATAATCCTTCAAATGAAACGCTATCCTCAACCACCGAAGCAAATAAAGCCGTTGTTTCAACCGTTACTAATGATGACGGAACAGTTGTTACCGAATATGATGACGGAAGCGTTGAAACACAAAAGCCGGACGGAACGAAAATAACTAAGGAGGCTAACGGCACTGTTGTTACCGAAAAGCCCGATGGAACGGTTATAACCGAAAAGCCCGACGGAACAGTTATAACGGAAAAGCCTGACGGAACAACAGAGATTACTCAAAAGCCGGAGGACGCAACCGACGGCACAAGTGAGCAAGCCCCTGAAAGCACAACAGAAAACACAACCGAAAGCACAACCGCACAGGAGGAGGAAACAGAGCCCGCCGTTGTTTATGATGATTTTCAATATGAATATAACAGCAGCAATCAACTGTGCATAACAAAATATCTCGGCAATGCAAAAACAGTTAAGGTTCCTTATTCCTATAACGGCGAAGAAATTTTTGAAATACAGCAAAAAACCTTTGAAAATAATTCAACAGTTGAAAAAATAATATTTGAAGCAAGCGAGGATTATGCTCCCGGTATTGGAAGCTATGTAATTTATAAATGTCCGAATCTTAAAAGCGTTGTTTTTAATTGGAGTGATTACTATAAGCGTAATTCCTCCTACGGCAGCTCAACAATATGTGTTCAGTTTGCAAAGCTTTGCAGCAGCTTAACAAATATTGAAATAAACGGCAGCAGCTATTATAAGGTTTATGACAACGGTCTTTATTATCTTAATAGCACAAGCAAGCAACAATATACGCTTTATTATTTTTGCGAGGGTGCCGATACGCAGGAGTACCGTCAGCCAAGCTGGTGCAACAGAGTTGCAAATTATATTTTTAAAGAAAACCCCAAAATAAAAACGCTTTATATCAATCCCGAAAACGATATGCTTAACCACTATGAATCAAGCTATGTTCAGGCAGTTTATATTGACAGTAATAATGCCTATTATTTTGATGATAACGGCGTTGCGTACAGCAAAACCAGAAAGCAGCTTCAATTTTATCCTAAAAATAAAACCGATAAAAGCTACACGATTTTAGACGGATATGACTTTTATCCGCATTACGGTAATTCGCACATAGATGTTAATCTTTATTTGGAAACACTTTATATACCTAAAGACTGTTCCTGTTGCTTGCAATGTCTAAAACCGTATTGCACAAGGTCAAATCTAAAAACAATTTATGTTGAAGACGGAAATCCGAATATAGATTTTATAAAAGAAAATTTCAGCGGAAATGTAATAGTTTACTAAACAGGAGAATATATGAAAAAGGATACAAATGATTTATTTGAAGAGCTTGGAATTGATTGCAAAATCGATGATTATTTAGATCAAAACACTTCTTCCTTTGTTTTCTATAAAATAAACGAATTTTGGGAGAATGCCTGCAAAAAGTGCGGAGAATCCAAATCAAACATTATCAATAAGGCAGATTTTAATTACTGCTATTTTTATGATGTTATAAACGGCAGAAAAATTCCCGCAAAGGATAAAATTATCCGTCTTGTGCTGGCAATGAATTTAGATCTTGATGATTGTCAGCAGGCATTAAGACTTTCGGATAAATCGCTTTTGTATCCCCGTGTTAAAAGAGACAGCATAATCATTTATGCAATAAATAATAATATGACCATATCGCAGTGCAATGAGCTTCTCAGCAAATTCAACGAGGAAATCTTGAAATGATTAAGAGTGAAAACGATTTAAAGGATTATATTGATAATTATTTGAGCAATGATTTCAGCAAGCTCATAACCGTTAAGGATTCGGAAAAAAGCAAAATACATATTTTTGAAAACAGGAAAAGCGGCAAAAAGATTGTTCAGCGCTTTTCGGCAAACAGAAACGATGATGTTTTCAGAGCATTAAGAACAATAAAAAGCAATAATTTCGTTAATGTTCTTGAGGTTTGCTCCGATGATGAATACTTGATTGTTATTGAGGAATATGTTGAGGGCAAAAATCTGCTTGAAATGATAAAAAGCGGAAGAATTGATAAAAAAACCGCCTGCAAATATACAATGCAGATATGCGATGCCCTCACGGTTCTTCACTCAAACGGAATTGTTCACAGAGATATAAAGCCCGAAAATATTATTGTTACCGATGATAATAATGCCGTGTTGATTGATTTTTCAATCGCGCGCAGGGTTGGAAGCGAAAACGATAAGGATACGGATAATTTGGGAACGGTCGGCTATGCCGCTCCGGAGCAGTACGGAATCACACAGTCAAATAAAACAACTGATATATATTCCCTCGGGGTTTTGCTGAATATTATGCTTACAGGCGAACACCCGGCGGTTTGCGTTCCGAACGGAAATTTAAAAAGGATAATAAATAAAGCAACCTCCACGCAAATTTCAAAAAGATATCAAAGTGCTTCGCAGATGAAAAAAGATATATTTTATTGCAGCTTGTTTTAAGATAATAATTAATAACGGAATAGAAAAACCTGACCGAAAGATGAAATCATCTTTCGGTCAGACTGTCTATAAAGAGGCTTCGACCACGATAAATAGAAAATCGTTATTACTGTTATTTGTAGGGAGTGGCGACCTCGACACTCCGTTATATTTTGTAAGCCTAAAAGCAAAAAGAGAGACCGCCATTACGGTCTCTCTTTTCTTATTGGCGGAGACGGCGAGATTCGAACTCGCGGGGGATCGCTCCCTAACTGATTTCGAGTCAGCCCCGTTATGACCACTTCGATACGTCTCCGTATATGTTAAGCTCCCGAAGGAGTATTAACTCTTTTTTAGTTACCTATGAATTGTATATCAAAAGTGTTTGTTTGTCAATGATTTTATATTGAAAAGGTTTATTTTATATGATAAAATTATAATAATTATACTGATACTGAAAATTGCGGAGAAAGAAAAATGATTGCTGTTATTGATTACGGCGCAGGTAATCTTATGAGCGTTAAAAAGGCTCTTGATTTTATCGGTGCACAAAATGTTATAACAAACGACATAAAAACCATTATGAGCGCAAGCCACATAATACTTCCCGGAGTAGGCTCCTTCGGCGACGCAATGGATTCAATGGCGCAGAGAGGGCTTGTTGAAACCGTTAAGGAGGTTGCTCTTTCGGGCAAACCGTTTTTGGGAATTTGCCTTGGCTTGCAGCTCCTTTTTGATAAAAGCGAGGAAAGCCCTAACGCGCAGGGGCTCGGTTTGCTCGGCGGAGAGATTGCTTCAATTCCGCAGGATACGGGGTTGAAGGTTCCGCATATCGGCTGGAATTCGGTTGCTCACAAGGAGGATAGCCGACTTTTTGATGGTATTCCTCAAAACAGCTATTTCTATTTTGTTCATTCCTTTTATTTAAAAGGCGCAGACGAGGTCGATGTTGCGGCAACAACCGAGTATGGCGTTGAAATTGAGTGTGCCGTTGAAAGAGGAAATCTTTTTGCAACGCAGTTTCATCCCGAAAAAAGCGGAGAAATCGGCCTTTGCCTGCTTAAAAATTTTGTTAAAACGGAGGGCTGATATATGTATGCAAAAAGAATTATACCCTGCCTTGATGTTAAAAACGGAAGAGTTGTTAAGGGCGTTTCATTTGTTGATTTAAGAGATGCAGGCGACCCCGTTGAGTGCGCCGCGGCTTATGATAAGCAGGGTGCGGACGAGCTTGTTTTGCTTGATATAACTGCCACTCACGAGGGCAGAAGCACTATGATTGATATTGTTGAGCGCGTTGCTCAAACTGTTTTTATTCCGTTTACCGTTGGAGGAGGAATACGCACGGTTGATGATTTCAAGGAGCTTCTTCGCGCAGGTGCGGATAAAATTTCCGTTAATTCTGCGGCAGTGCGCAATCCCGAGCTTATTAATGATGCCGCGTATAAATTCGGCAGTCAGTGTGTTGTTTGCGCTATTGATGCTAAAAGAAAGAATGACGGCTCAGGCTGGGAGGTCTATCTTAACGGCGGAAGAATTCCAACGGGCATAGACGCTGTTAAATGGGCTTGCGAGGCACAGCAGAGGGGAGCGGGGGAAATCCTCTTAACCTCTATGGATTGCGACGGACAGAAAAACGGCTATGATATTGAGCTTACGCGCGCCGTTTCCGAAAATGTGGGCATACCCGTTATTGCCTCGGGCGGAGCGGGAAAGGCAGAGCATTTTTACGACGCCTTTACAGACGGCAGGGCAGACGCCGTTCTCGCCGCAAGCCTTTTCCATTTTAACGAGCTCCCCATTCCCGAGCTGAAAA
>JALEZT010000065.1 GCA_022772725.1 Eubacterium sp. | reverse complement strand
TCGTGAAAGCTTAAATCGCTTTTGTATTCAAGCGAATAATTTTCAAAGCCTCCCCAAATTGTTTGTGCAAAGCTGTTTACAAGCGTTATTATAATTCTTGTGTTTTCAAAATAGGGCACTTTCGTATAATATTTTTCTATTTGTAAAATAATATTATTTGAAAGTCCGAATTCCTTTTCTGCACCTGCCAAAACCTCCTTTGTTATATTCGTTTCCGTGTACGGACCGATTAGAAGAACGGTTTTTTTATCATTCTCGGGCAAAAGCATATAAATATATTTGCATCTGAACTCATCGGTATATTCAACAATCGTGTTTGGATTAATATCAATTTGAGAAACGCTGAACATACTTTCGTATTCCTTTTTTAAATGAAGCAATGAGCGAATACCGAAATCAAGGCTTTCCTCGCTTTCCTCGTCCTCCTGCAAAACAGTTGCCTTCAAATGAAGATTTAACAGAATGGATTTAAAAAAATTAAGCTCGGCAGAATAATCCATATTTTTACTCCGTAATTGTTTATTTATTCCTATTATCGTATAATTTTTGTAAAAAATCAATATAACATAAAAAAATTACTAAAATATATAAAAATAATACTCACACTAATTTCAACTTTATTATAAAATGTCCTTATTAAGTGTTTTGTATAGTTTTTATCAAAATTATACCAAATGTTTAAAATATTTGTTAATTTTTAAGGAGAGGGTTATGAGTAATAATCAGGTTAAGCCGTTCGGTATTAAAGACAAGCTTGGCTATATGTTCGGCGATTTCGGTAATGATTTCACCTTTATTCTGTCTTCAAGCTTTTTGATGAAATTCTATACCGATGTTATGGATGTTCCGGGTGCAGCAGTCGGAGCAATTATGATGATTGCGCGTTTTGTTGACGCATTTACCGATGTTGCAATGGGCAGAATTTGCGACAGAAGCAAATACACAAAGGCAGGAAAGTTTAAGCCGTGGATACTTCGTATGTGCGGTCCTGTTGCGCTTATGTCATTTCTTATGTATCAAAGCTCTCTTGCCGATCTTTCGCAGACGGCAAAGATTGCGTATTTGTTTGTAACATATATTCTTTGGGGTTCTGTTTTCTACACCTCGGTTAATATTCCTTACGGCTCAATGGCATCTGCAATTTCGGCAGACCCGTCAGACAGACAGTCGCTTTCAACATTCAGAACGATGGGCGGTATGCTTGCAGGCGGTATAATCACCGCAGGCGTTCCTATGATTGCTTATGATAAGATAAACGGCAACGAGGTGCTCAACGGCGGAAGATTTACTCTTATTGCAGGTATATTCTCCGTTTGCGCAATAATTTGCTATCTGCTTTGCTACAACCTAACAACAGAGCGTGTTAAATCTGTTCCGAGTGCAGACGCTATGCAGAATAACAGCGTTGGACAGATGCTTAAAAACGCAGTTAAAAACAGAGCGCTCATTTCAATTATCTGCGCTTCAATCTTTATGCTTCTTGCACAGCTTACAATGCAGTCAATGGCAAATTATGTTTTTCCGAACTTCTATAAAAACGCAAAGGCGCAAACAATTGCAACTCTTATGATGGGCGGAGGAATGCTTATTGCGGCATTTATTGCAAAGCCTCTTGCAAAGAAATTCGGCAAGGCAGAGGTCAGCGTTGCTTCAAATCTTTTAGCGGCGGCTGTTTGCGTTGTGCTTCTTATTATTCGTCCGCAAAATGTTTGGGTATATGTTGCTTTGCAGGCAGTTTGCTGGCTCGGTCTCGGCGTTTTCTCAATGGTTTGCTGGGCTCTTATCACAGATGTTATTGATTATTCCGAAATTAAAAACGGAGTTCGAGAGGACGGCTCTGTTTATGCGCTGTATTCCTTCGCAAGAAAGCTCGGTCAGGCGGCTTCGTCGGGACTTTCGGGTGCTCTTCTCAGTATGATAGGATATTCAAAGGAAACGCAGTTTGATGAAAGCGTTGTAAACGGAATTTATAATATTTCCGTTATAGTTCCGGCAATCGGATTCCTTGTTCTTGCACTCATTCTTTGGTTCTGGTATCCGCTCCATAAGAAGCAGGTTGATGAAAATGTTGCAATCTTGCAGGCAAAGAATCAAAACAATTCAAACGGCGAAGAGTAAAAAATTTTTTAGGAGTTAGTTTTTAATGAGAGAAATTATAAATATCAACAGAAAATGGGCATTTACAAAGCAGGCGAACTCTGCTCCGTCTGAAATGCCCGGGCTTTGGGATTTCGTTAATCTGCCGCACACCTGGAATGCGATTGACGGTCAGGACGGAGAAAACGATTATTACAGAGGCATCTGTTGGTACGCAAAGGAAATAGACAGAGAGGAGCTTCCTAAGGCAGACAGATATTTCCTTGAATTTAAGGGGGCAAATTCCTCTGCCGATGTTTATGTCGGCGCAGAAAAGCTTTATCATCACGACGGCGGATATTCAACATTCAGAGTTGATATAACAAAAGCACTTGAAAAGAGCAATCTTATCTCCGTTGCGGTTGATAACGGTGAAAACGAAACGGTTTATCCGCAGATGGCTGATTTCACATTTTACGGCGGACTTTACCGCGATGTTAATATTATTGCGGTTTGTGATTCACACTTTGACCTTGAATATTACGGAGGTCCCGGAATTGCTGTAACTCCCGAAATAATCGGAAATGACGCCAAGGTAAAAATAAATTGCTATCTTTCAAACGCAAAGGATAATCAGGAGCTTCTTATCACGGTTAAGAATGCGCAGGGAGAGCCTGTTGCTTCTTCAAAGGCTCCTGCAAGCAATCCTCAAGCGGAGGTTGAAATAAAAAATGTTCATCTCTGGAACGGAAGAAAAGACCCGTATCTTTACACGGCAGAGGCAATTTTGTGCGAAAACGGCGAGGTGCTTGATAATGTTTCTGCGCGCTTCGGTTGCAGAAGCTTTAAGATAGACGCTGAAAACGGCTTTATCCTTAACGGAAAGGAATATCCGCTTCACGGCGTTTCAAGGCATCAGGACAGATGGGGAATAGGAAATGCGCTTCTTCCGGAGCATCACGAGGAGGATATTGAGCTTATCTGCGAGCTCGGCGCAACAACAATACGCCTTGCGCATTATCAGCACGATCAGTATTTTTATGATTTGTGCGACGAAAATGGACTTGTTATTTGGGCTGAAATCCCTTATATTTCAAAGCATATGCCAACAGGCAGAGAAAACACAATTTCGCAGATGAAGGAGCTTATCACGCAAAACTATAATCATCCGTGTATTGTTGTTTGGGGACTTTCAAATGAAATTTCAATGAACGGCTCTAATGATGATTTGATTGATAATCATAAGGTGCTTAACGATTTAGTTCACGAAATGGATAAAACAAGGCTCACAACCTGCGCTGTTGTTTCAATGTGTGATATTCACGATCCGTATATTCAAATTCCGGATGTTATTTCCTATAACCACTATTTCGGCTGGTACGGAGGAGATACCTCAATGAACGGTCCGTGGTTTGATAATTTCCATAAGGAATTTCCGAATATTCCGATAGGTATGAGCGAATACGGATGTGAGGCTCTTAACTGGCACACCTCAAATCCCACTCAGGGAGATTACACAGAGGAGTATCAGGCTCATTACCACGAGGAGCTTATCAAGCAGCTTTTCACAAGAAAATATATTTGGGCAACTCATGTTTGGAATATGTTTGATTTCGGCGCAGATGCAAGAAACGAGGGCGGCGAAAACGGACAAAACCATAAAGGCCTTGTTACCTTTGACAGAAAATATAAAAAGGATTCCTTCTATGCCTATAAGGCTTGGCTTTCCGATGAGCCGTTTGTTCATATCTGCGGTAAAAGATATGTTGACAGGATGGAGGAAACAACGAAGGTTACCGTTTATTCAAATCTTCCGAGCGTTGAGCTTTTTGCAAACGGAAAAAGCCTCGGCGTAAAGGAAAGCCCCGAGCATTTCTTCTATTTTGATGTGCCAAACACAGAGGCTCAAACGAAGCTTGTTGCCCGTGCGGGAGATTGCACAGACGAAAGCGTTATCCGCAAGGTTGATAAATTCAATGAGGCATACAGGCTCAAAGAAAAGGGCGCAATCCTTAACTGGTTTGATATAACGGAGGTTGAGGGATATTTCTCAATCAACGATAAGGTTGGCGATATTATGAAATCGCCCGAGGGCGCGGCGCTTTTCGGTCAGATGATGAGCAAAATGGCAGAAGCAGGCGGCGCAGGCGCGGCAGGTATGGAGATTGATAAGGACGCAATGATGCAAATGATGAACGGCTTCACCGTTTTGCGCCTAACAAATCTTCTCGGCACGGCAGGCGTTAAATTCACAAAGGAACAGCTTCTCGGCATTAACGCTCAGCTCAACAAAATCAAAAAACCGTAAATTGATAAAAGGCTTTCCCGTTCGGGAAAGCCTTCGTTTTTGTTTATCTATCTTTTTGTGTGCTCGTCAAGCGTGAGATAATATGCAGGCAGAAATTCCTTTTCAAAATATCTAACCTCGTCCATATCAATATCCGCTATAATTTGCTTTTGCGCTTCAAGTGCCTTTTCAAATTCCTTGTTGCCGAGCCTTGTTTCGTTAATGCACTTAATTAACGCATCAATTTTGTCAGCCGCTTTAACTATTTTCCAAAGCTCCTCATCGGCAGGCTCTTTGTTGAAAAGAGGGGAGTATTCGTCTTTGAACTCCTCGGGAAGCATATCAAGCAGTCTGCTTCCTGCCGCATTTTCAATGCTCTTGTAGGCATTTTTAATATCATCGTTATAATATTTAACCGGAGTGGGCATATCGCCTGTTATAACCTCGGTTGTGTCGTGATAAAGAGCAAGCAGGGCACACCTTTCGGCATTGTAGCTTTTGCCGAATTTTTTATTGCCTATAACGCATAGCGCGTGAGCAATAACGGCAACGCTGTGGCTATGCTCCGCAATGTTTTCCTGCGAAGCATTCTGCATAAGCGACCAGCGGTTAATAAGCCTCATTCTGCCTGCCATTGCAAAAAAGTTGCTCATATTTTATTCCTTTTCCTGTGCGATTTTAATTCCGAGCTCGTCAAGCTGAATATCATCAATATTAGACGGTGCACCGCTCATAAGCTCGCTTGCGTTTTGAACCTTCGGGAATGCCGTAACATCTCTAAGGCTGTCTGCGCCGCAGATAAGCATTGCAAGTCTGTCAAGCCCTATGCCCATTCCTCCGTGAGGCGGAGCGGCATATTTGTATGCTTCAACAAGGAAGCCGAATTTAGCGTCTATTTCCTCCTGCTCCATTCCGAGAAGCTTAAACATTTTGTTTTGAAGCTCACAGTCTGTTATTCTCATTGAGCCTGAGGAAAGCTCTGTTCCGTTAAGAACAAGGTCAAACGCCTCTGCGCGAACCTTTGATTTATCGCTGTCAAGATAGGGGATACATTCCTCCATAGGCATAGTGAACGGATGGTGCATAGCAACCCATTCTCCGCTTTCTTCATCAAATTCGAAAAACGGCATTTCGGTTATCCAAAGGAAATTCCATTTACCCTCGGGGATTATGTCAAGCTCCTTTGCAACCTGCAAGCGAAGCGCACCCATAACGGAAAGCGCAAGGCTTGTTTTTCCGCTGACGATAAATACACAGTCGCCCTTTTCTGCATTAAGCTGTGATAAAAGTGCTTCAAGCTCGCCATCTTTAAGAAATTTAGCAAATGAGCAGTTAGGAGCGTCCTCTGCCCAGCGAATATATGCAAGCCCCTTTGCGCCTATACCTTTTGCAAATTCGGTAAGCTTGTCTATCTTCTTTCTTGTGTATTTCTCGCAGGCGTTCTTTGCAACTATTGCTTTAACCGCTCCGCCGTTTTCAACTGTGTCTTTAAATACTGCAAAGTCTGTTTTTACCGCCCAGTCGCTTATATCGTTGATAAGCATATCAAAGCGTGTGTCGGGCTTGTCGGAGCCGTATTTGTTCATAGCGTCGGCAAAGGTCATTCTCGGCAGGGGAGAAGCAATTTCAACATCAATTGTTTCCTTCATCAGCTTTTTGATAAAGCCCTCTGCCATATCCATAATGCCGTCTGTGTCAGTAAAGCTCATTTCAAGGTCTATCTGCGTAAATTCGGGTTGGCGGTCTGCACGCAAATCCTCGTCTCTGAAGCATCTTGCAAGCTGAATATATCTGTCAAAGCCCGAAATCATAAGAAGCTGTTTGTAAATCTGCGGGCTTTGCGGAAGCGCATAGAATTTTCCGTTATGTATTCTGCTCGGAACAACATAGTCTCTTGCGCCCTCGGGAGTTGATTTTATCATCATAGGTGTTTCTATTTCAAGAAAATCGTTTGCATAAAAATATTCTCTTGCAATTTTTGCAATCTTATGGCGCATTATGATATTTTTGGTTAATTTCTCGTTTCGCAGATTGAGGTATCTGTATTTAAGCGTTGTTTCGTCGCCGACGCTGTCTGCCTTTGAAATCTCAAAGGGAGGGGTTTGCGCCTTTGAAATTATGCGAAGCTCCGAAACAAGCACCTCAATATCGCCTGTGGGAAGCTCGGGGTTTTTGCTCTCTCTTTCCTTAATCGTTCCTTTAAGCGCAAGAACATATTCGCTTCTAACGCTCTGTGCCTTTTCAAAAATGTCCTTCGCGGTTGTGTCGCCGAAGGAAAGCTGAACAATTCCCGTTTTATCTCTTAAATCAATAAAAATAAGGTTTCCCAAATCTCTCTGCCTTTGAGCCCAGCCGAAAAGAGTAACCTCTCTGCCTTCGTCGGAAAGGCGAAGATTTCCGCAGTAATCTGTTCTTTTAAGTCCTTTAATGTTCTCCATAGCTTTATCTCCAAAGAAAATTAATTATTCGTCTTTCTTATCTAAACCGAAAAGTGAGTTAAAATCAAATTCCTCTCCGTTAATTTTAAGGTCGTCAAGCTGAGAAGCAAGCGTTATACTGTAATATCCGCTAACGAATGTTGCAAGCGCAATTTCCGTTTCCTCGCCCGTTTGCATATCCTTCAGCTTTGCAACGCCCTCTTCAACCTCACTGTCGCCGATAACGATTGTATATTTCGCGTTTAGCTTATCGGCGTATTTCATCTGCGCACGCAGGCTTCTTGAATTGAGGTCATAAAGGCAGGAATAGCCCTCTGCACGCATATCCTTTGCAATGTCTATTGCTTTAAGCGTTGCCTTTTCGCCGAGTGCGGCAATGAACAAATCGGGTCTTGCGTCCTCGGGATATTCACAGCCCTGTGCCTCCATAAGAAGCATAAGCCTTTCAAGGCCGAGACCGAAGCCGAGCGACGGCGTTTTCTGTCCGCCTAATTCCTCGATAAGTCCGTCATATCTTCCGCCGCCGCAAACAGTTCCCTGTGCGCCGATTGAATTTGAAACGAATTCAAAAACGGTTTTGGTGTAATAATCAAGTCCTCTGACAATTTGCGGATTAACGGTAAATTCTATGCTTTGTGAAGTTAAATATTTTTTAACCGCTTCAAAATGCTCTCTGCAATCATCACAAAGATAATCAAGCACAACGGGTGCACCCTTTGCAATTTCAGAGCAAACGGGAGATTTGCAGTCAAGTATGCGCATGGGATTGCGATCAAGTCGTTCCTTGCAGGTGTCGCAAAGCTCGTCCTTTCTTGCATTGAAATATTCCCTAAGTGCCTCGTGATATTTCACACGGCATTCGGGGCAGCCGATAGAATTTATTTCAAGGCTCAAATCCTTAATTCCAAGCTCGTCAAAAACGGTTTTTGCAAGCGAAATAATTTCTGCGTCTGCAAGGGGAGAGGGGGTTCCGAAGCATTCAACGCCGAATTGATGAAATTCGCGAAGCCTTCCTGCCTGCGGCTTTTCATAACGGTAGCACGAGGTTAAGTAGCAGATTTTTTGCGGAAGTGCCTCGTTGCAAAGTCCGTTTTCAAGAAAAGAGCGTGCTGCACCTGCCGTTCCCTCCGGACGCAAGGTTATGCTTCTTCCGCCCTTATCGTCAAAGGTGTACATTTCCTTTTGCACAACATCTGTTGTTGAGCCCACTCCACGCTGAAAAAGCTCGGTGTGTTCAAAAACGGGCGTACGCATTTCCTTATATCCGAATCTTTGTGCAACATCAAGAACCGTTGCTTCAATATATTGATTTTTGTATGCCTCCTTTGGCAAAACATCCTTTGTTCCTTTAATTGCTTTTGTTATTAATGCCATTATTATCTCCAATCGAAAAAATCGGGCGGGTTTTCACCTGCCCGTAAAAGTTATTAATTATAGCGCGGATTAACTATTTCACGCCATTCAAAATCTCCGCGTTCAACACCTCTGATAAGTGCTTCTCCCGTTGCAATATTTGTTGCATAGGGAATATTGTGAACATCGCAAAGGCGAAGCAAATCTTTATCGTTTGGCTCGTGCGGCTTTGGATTAAGCGGGTCTCTGAAAAAAATCAAAAGGTCTATTTCATTGCAGGCAATTCTGCTTGCAATTTGCTGGCCGCCTCCCTGACTTCCTGCAAGAAAGCAGTTTATATTAAGTCCTGTTGCATCGTGAACAAGCTTGCCTGTTGTTCCCGTTGCGCACAAATCGTGCCTGCTCATAATTCCGCAATAAGCAATGCAAAACTGAACAAGCAGCTCTTTTTTAGCGTCATGAGCAA
>JALEZT010000062.1 GCA_022772725.1 Eubacterium sp. | reverse complement strand
AGGGACTCGATAAAATTCTTAAAAAGGTCGGCGAGGAGTGCACGGAAACGGTTATCGCCGCCAAGAATAATAATAACGAGGAAACTGTTTACGAAATAACGGATTTGATTTATCACACGCTTGTGTTAATGGCATATCAGGGAATAACTCCCGAGGATATTGAGGCAGAGCTTATGAAGCGTGCCGAAAAAAGAGGCAATCTTAAAAAATTTCATCAGGTAGATAAGAATTCATAATGGCTTACAGAAAATGGATAATTGCAGATGCGGATAAAGAAAAGGCGTCTTTTATAAGTGAAAAATTTAATATAGACCCCTTTGTTTCGTTTCTTCTTGCTTCAAGAGGAATAGATAATGAGCTTGCCGTGTCTGATTTCTTATCCGATACGGTTAAGCTTTTTGACCCCTTCTGCCTTAAAGATATGGATAAGGCGGTTGAAAGAATAAACAGGGCAATAGATAACGGTGAAAAAATAACCGTTTACGGAGATTACGATTGCGACGGTATAACCTCAACGGTTTTGCTCTATTCTTTTTTAACAAGTCTTGGCGCAGATGTGGATTATTATATTCCGTCAAGAGAATCAGAGGGCTACGGCCTTAATAATGAGGCAATTAAAAATCTTTGCGAAAAGGGAACAAAGCTTATTGTTACCGTTGATAACGGTATTTCCGCTTTTGATGAGGCAGAATATATATATTCACTCGGTATGGAGCTTGTTGTAACCGACCACCACAGCGTTTCGGATAGGCTTCCTCGAGCCGAGGCGGTTGTTAATCCTCACAGAAAGGATAATGAAGCCTGCTTTGAGGACCTTGCGGGAGTCGGCGTAGCGTTTAAGCTTGCCTGCGCGCTTTACGGAGATGCGCAGGAGATTATCTCCGAATATGCTGATTTGGCGGCGCTTGGCACAATTGCTGATATTGTTCCGCTTGTCAGCGAAAACAGGTGCATAGTTAAAGCAGGCTTAAAGCTAATAAACAGCTCCTCGCGTGTCGGAATTTCTGCGCTTAAAAATGCTTCGGGATTTTTCGGCAGGAATATGACAAGCACGGATGTTGTTTTTGTTCTTGCACCGCGAATTAATGCAACGGGCAGAATTGAAAGCGCATCAAAAAGCGTTGAGCTATTGCTCCAAGAAAATTACGATATTGCTCTTGAAGAGGCGCAGAATATTAATTTGAACAATTCCCACCGCCAAGAGCTTGAAGCACAAATATTTGCAGATGTTAAAAGGCAGATTGATGAAAATCCGGCTCTTGCTTCAACAAGGGTTATTGTTGTTTCGGGTAAAAATTATCATCAGGGTGTTGTGGGCATTGTTGCCGCAAGAGTCCTTGAAGAATATGCAAAGCCCGTTATCGTTATCGGCGTTGATGAGGATAACTGCGCACGCGGCTCTGCAAGAAGCATAGACGGCTTTAATATCTTTGAAGCCATTTCAGCCTGCTCCGATGTGCTCAACCATTTCGGAGGACATCCAAAGGCGGCAGGGCTTTCTCTTTCAGCCGATAAAATTGATGAGTTCAGAAGCAGAATAAACAATTATGCGGCTCAAAAATATCCCGTTATGCCTGCAATGTGCCTTAATGTTGACGCTAAAATGTCGCCCTTTTATCTTAATGTTGAGCTTGCCAAGGCACTTTCTGTTATGGAGCCGTACGGCGAGTGCAACAAAAAGGCGGTTTTTGCTCTTTTCGGACTTAATTTGTTAAGCGTTTCCTCAATAGGCGGTGGAAAGCATATAAAAATCGAGTGCGAAAAGAATTCAAAAAGAATAAGAATAGTTAAATTCGGAGTAACAGAGAGCGCATTCCCGTTTAAGTCGGGAGATAAGATAGACGCCGCCGTAAGAATAGGAATAAACCTTTATAACTCAAAGGAATATCTTTCCGTTCAGGCGGTTGATATAAGAAAAAGCGGCATTGATGAGGATCGGTTTTTTGCCGAAAAGGCTGATTATGAGCTTTTCCTTTTGGGTAAAAAAAGCTCTCCCTCTCTTTACCCAAGCAGAGATGTCTGCTCGGTTATTTATAAATATCTTCGCAATAATAAGGATAAGCAGCTTGCAAAGGAGGATATTTATTTTCAGCTTTCGGGCGTAACCTACGGTCAGCTTATGTTTGCGCTTGATGCCTTTGAAGAATGCTCTTTAATTAAAATAAACGGTAACAGGGTCGAGTTCCTTGAAGTAAATTCAAGGGTAGACCTGATGAATACCGAAGTAATAAAAACCTTGAAAGGAAGACTTGGGCTTGATTGAATATGACGACGGATTTGCCTCCTTCATTGAAGAGGTAAAGCAAAGCAAGCAGTATGATGCCGAAAAAATTGAAAAAGCCTATCAGCTTGCAAGAGACGCGCATAAAGATCAAAGGCGCAGATCGGGCGAGCCATATATTATGCACCCTGTTGCCGTTGCCGAAATACTGTTTAAATTCGGTATGGATAATGAGTGCATTATCGGTGCGCTTCTTCACGATGTTGTTGAAGATACGGATTATGATATTGATTATATAAAGGAGCATTTCGGAGATGATGTTGCCCTGCTTGTTGACGGCGTAACAAAGCTCGGAAAAATTTCTCTTTCAACGCGTGAGGAGGTTCAGGCAGAAAATATCCGCAAGATGTTTATTGCTATGAATAAGGATGTTCGCGTTATCATCATAAAGCTTGCAGACCGCCTGCATAATATGAGAACGCTTCAGCATATGCCGGAGTATAAGCAAAGGGAAAAAAGCCTTGAAACTCTTGAAATTTATGCTCCCATCGCGCACCGCCTCGGTATCCGTGCCTTTAAGGATGAGCTTGAAGACCTTGCCGTGCGCTATCTTGACCCTATTGCCTATAAGGAAATTGAAAATTCTCTTTCTATGAAGCAGGAGGAGGGAGAACGCTTTCTTAACGATATAAAGCAGCAGATAACAGAGCGCATAACTCCCGTTATGAAAAACGCAAGCATAACCTCCCGCGTTAAATCCGTTCACGGTATTTTCAGAAAGGTATATATAAAAGGAAAATCCTTTGAGGAAATATATGATATTTATGCTGTCAGAATTATAGTTGACAGTATGATAGACTGCTATAATGCCCTCGGCATTGTTCACGATATGTTCAAGCCGCTTCCGGGAAGATTTAAGGATTATATTTCAACACCGAAGCCTAATATGTATCAGTCGCTTCACACAACCGTTCTTTCAAAGGACGGCGTTCCATTTGAAATTCAAATAAGAACCTGGGATATGCACCGAACCGCTGAATACGGTATTGCGGCGCACTGGAAATATAAGCTCGGCAAGGGCGGCAAGGATAGGCTTGATGAAAAGCTTTCGTGGATTCACAGAATGATTGAAACGGGCGAGGAGTCCGATACCGCCGAGGAGCTTGTTGCAAGCATAAAGGGCGATTTGTCTATGGAGGAGGTTTATGTTTTCACTCCGAGGGGAGACATAAAAAGCCTTCCAAACGGCTCAACCGTTATAGATTTCGCCTATGCAATCCATTCCGCAGTCGGCAATAAAATGGTTGGCGCAAAGGTAGACGGCAGAATAGTTTCGCTTGATTATAAAATCAAAACGGGCGAAAGAATAGAGGTTTTAACCTCAAATCAGCAGGGCAAGGGGCCCAGCAGAGATTGGCTTTCTATCGTTAAAACGGGAGAGGCACGAAATAAAATCCGCTCTTGGTTTAAAAAGGAAAGACGCGAGGAAAATATCGAAGAGGGTAAAACCGCCGTTGAGCGCGAGCTTCGCAGAAACTTTATTAGGCTCGGCGGAGAGGAATATGAGGAGTTCATCAAGAAAATATCGGAGCGTCAGCATTTCTCCGATGTTGATGAATTTTATGCCGCAGTAGGCTACGGCGGTATTCAAATAAGCCGCCTTATGCCCGGCATAAAGGATGAATATAACAGAAACTGGAAAGAAAAGGAGCCCGAAAAGGCTCCCACGGCAAATATTATTGATAAGCCCCGAAAAGCCTCCTCCTCAGGCAACGGCGTTGTTGTTGACGGAATTGATAATTGCCTTATCAAAATGGCAAAATGCTGCTGTCCGCTTCCCGGCGAGGAAATTGTGGGCTTCATAACAAGAGGCCATGGGCTTTCTATCCATAAAAGAAGCTGCGTTAATGTTCCCGAGAATCTTGAGCATTGTGCAGAGCCTGAAAGATGGATAAGTGCCCACTGGGATGAAAATGTTAAAATTGAAACGCAGTCAACACTTGATGTTTACGCTATTGACCGCGACGGCGTTGTGCTCGATATAACAAGCACTCTGATGAATATGCACGTTAAAATTCATTCAATCAATGCTCGTCCGATTAATGACGGCAATTGCTTAACAACCCTAACGGTTGCCGTAAACAGCAAGGAGCATCTTGATAATATAGTAAGAATTATCAGAAAAATAGAGGGCGTTTACCATATTGAAAGAACAGGAGTTTAAGGCTAATGAGAGCTGTTATTCAGCGTGTTAAGTTTGCAGAGGTTAAGATAAACGGCGAAATTGCGGGAAAATGCGGCGCAGGCTTTCTTATACTTTTAGGCGTTATGAATACCGATACGGAAAACGACGCAGATAAGCTTATTAAAAAAATACCGCATCTTCGCATTTTTGAGGATGAAAACGAAAAAATGAATCTTTCCGCTCTTGATACGGGGGCTGAAATGCTTGTTGTTTCGCAGTTTACTCTCTGCGCAGACTGCTCCCACGGCAGACGCCCGAGCTTTACCGCATCCGCTCCTCCTGCCGAGGCCGAAAGGCTTTATGAGTATTTCGTCAGCGAGTTGAAAAAAGCAGGCGTTTCAAGCGTTGAAACAGGTCGCTTCGGTGCAGATATGCAGGTTTCTCTTTTAAATGACGGACCTGTTACAATAATTTTAGACAGCGGAGAACTTAAATGACAGATGTTAAAGCAATCCTTTTGGGAGAAATTGAAAATAACTGTTATTTGATAACAGATAAGGCAAGCGGCAAGTCGGCTCTTGTTGACTGCACGGACGCTTCTGAAAAAATGCTTAATTTTATCGGAGACGCCGATTTAGAGTATATTCTTTTAACCCACGGCCATTTTGACCATATCGGCGGAGTTAAGGAAATCAAAGAAAAATATAACGCAAAAGTAGTTATCAGCAAGGAGGATGAGCCTATGCTCTCCTCGGGCAAATTAAGCCTTGCGGCATTTTGCGGCGGTGTGCAGAATAACACCACGGCTGATATTCTTGTTGAAGAGGGCTCCGTTATTATGCTCGGCGAAACGCCCATAAAGGTGCTTCACACAAAGGGGCACACGCAGGGCGGTGTTTGCTATCTGCTTGATGATAAAATCTTCACGG
>JALEZT010000057.1 GCA_022772725.1 Eubacterium sp. | reverse complement strand
GGTTAATGCTCTTGCCTGAGTATCTACCTCAACAAGATTTTTGATGCCGCTTTCAGCTGCAACCTCTGCGCCTGCTGAGCCTGCTTCAACTGCAACTGCTAAATCTGCAATGGATTCAACTGTTGGATACTTATCAAGAGCGTCTGCGCTCATAACAACAACCTGTGCATTTCTTGCATAAGGATTTGAAATGCTTGCGGCGGTTTTAGCTTCCTCTGTTATTGTCATACCGTTCCATACACAGTCGATAGAGCCTGAATTGAGCTCATTAAACTTTGTGTCCCAGTTGATTTCAACGAACTCGGGCTCAACGCCGAGCTTTGCGCAAACAGCCTCGGCAAATTCCGTGTCGAAGCCGATAAGCTTTGTGCTGTCGTTTTCATCATAATAGTTCATCGGCTCATAAATAGTGATACCGATTGTGAGCTTGCCGTCTTGTATTTCCTTAACAGCGGCATCGTTCGCTTCACTGTTGCTTGATGAACAAGCGGCAAAGCAGCCTGCTACGAAAAGAACCGAAAGCAAAACTGCAAGAGCTTTTCTGAATTTTTTCATAATGAATTCCTCCGTATGTAATTTGGTAATTACATTTTACTGTATTAGCGCATTAAAGTCAATAGTAAAAAGCAAGCACCTGCTCATTTTTGGAACAGGTGCATAATTTTTCGGCAGAAAAGCATTAAAGTCCTGTGTTTTCTGCAATATATTTTCTTGCTTTTACGGCATATTCAAAAGGATTAGCCTTTGCAGGATCCTGCTCTGCTTCAACAACAACCCAGCCCTCATAGCCGCTTTCTTCAAGAATATCGAAAATAGGCTTAAAGTCAACATCTCCGTCTCCCGGAACGGTGAACACACCTGCGCGAACCGCATCAAGAAAGCTTAAATGCTCGGGAACAACAAGGTTGTTATAAACATCCATACGAACATCCTTTAAATGAACATGCTTAACTCTGTTTATGTATTTTTTAAGCACGGGAACGGGGTCTATTCCCGCAAAGGTAAGGTGTCCGCTGTCAAAAAGAAGATAAACAAGGTCGGGGTCTGTTATTTCCATAAGCTTATCAATTTCCTGGGCGGTCTGCACACCTGTTCCCATATGATGATGAACAGTAAAATACATACCCTTTGACTTTGCATAGGCACCCATTTCGTTAAAGCCCTTTGCAACAATTTCCCACTCTTCATCGGTGTAATAAGGCTTCTCATCAAGGATAGACTTATCAAGACAGCCCTGAATTGAATTGCCCTGCTCCGAAGCACCGATAACCTTGGCGCCGAGAGCATAAAGCTTATCGCAATGAGCCTTAAAGGCTTCAATTGTTTCCTCATAGGGTTTAGAGGTTAAATAGGAGGAAAACCAAGCGTTACAGATTTGGAGACCTCTTATATCAAGATATTTTTTAAGAACTGCGGGGTCGGACGGATATTTATTTCCGATTTCCGAGCCCTTAAAGCCTGCAAGAGCCATTTCGCTTATGCACTGCTCAAAGGTGTTTTCCGCGCCGAGATCGGGCATATCGTCATTAGTCCAGCCGATAGGCGCAATTGCAAGTTTAACTTTATCGGGATTAAGCATTTTTATATTACCTTTCAATTAAAATTAATAATCAAATGTTTTTTTGATATTTTCCTGCATATCTTCGTATGCGGCGGCAACCGTTTTGCTCTTTGAAACCTCGGCAACGCCTACTCTCCACCAGGATTCAAATCCCGGAGTCATTGTTTTAGGCAAAACCTTAATATCAAAAACAACTGATTTAGTTTGCTTTTTCGCATCTTCAAGTGCCGCACGAAGCTCATCGGAGGTGCGGATTGTATAACCTTTGGCGCCGTAGCCCTCTGCAATTTTTGCAAAGTCAACTGCGATTTCGTCGCCGTCAAGCATACCTGTTTTGGGGTTTCTTGCTCTGAAAACAGTTCCGAAGGTGTCTGTTCCCTGATTGTTTTGAAGATTTTCAATACAGCCCCAACCCATATTATCAAACAGGCAAACATTTATTTTCAAATTCTCTTGAAGAGCGGTATAAAGCTCCGAATGACCCATAAGGAATGAGCCGTCCCCGCAGAAGGTATAAACCTCTGCTTCGGGCTTTGCAAGCTTTGCGCCAAGAGCGCCGTTTACCTCATATCCCATATTTGAATAGCCGTATTCCATGTGGTAGGTGCCTCTGTTTTTCGGGCGGAAAAGCCTTTGCATATCGCCCGGAAGAGAGCCCGCTGAGCCAAGAGCAATATCCTCATCGTCCATAAACTCATTAATTATACCGAGAGCAAGGGTTTGGTTGAGTCCTCCGTCAAGCTCCTTGGTGTAATAATCGTCAACAATAGCATCCCACTCTGCCTTGGCTTCGGCAACCTCGTTTTTATAATCGGTTTTATAGCCTGCACAGGCATCAATAAGAGCCGAAAGTGCTTCTCTTGCGTCTGCAACAACTGCCTCTGCGTCCATTTTGTAAGCGTCAAACGGGCAAACATTGATTGCAAGAACCTTTCTGTTTTCGTTGAAAAGCCACTTTGAAGAGGTTGTAAAATCCGTAAATCTTGTGCCAACGCCGATAACGAGGTCTGCGTCCTTCGCAATAACATTAGCCGCTTTGCCGCCCGTTACGCCGATACCGCCGAGATTGAGCGGATGCTTCCAATCAATAATGCCTTTACCCGCCTGCGTTTCCGAAACGGGAATGTTATACTTTTCGGCAAATTCAAGAAGCTGCTTTTCCGCACCGCTGTATCTTACTCCGCCGCCGCAAACAATAATCGGCTTTTTTGCGGATTTAATAAGAGAAACGGCTCTTTCAAGCTGAGAAGCGGAAATCGGTCTTCTGTCTAAATGCCAAACTCTTTTTTGAAGAAAATGCTCGGGATAATCATAAGCCTCGCCCTCAACATCCTGAGGCATAGCAAGGCAAACCGCACCCGTGTCTGCCGGGTCGGTTAAAACGCGCATTGCGTTAATGCAGGCGGTCATCAGCTGCTCGGGGCGAATAATTCTGTCAAAATAATGGCAAACACCCTTGAACGCATCTGTTACCGTTCTGCCGTAATTATCAAAAAATTCAGCCTGTTGAAGAACGGGATCGGGCTGACGGCAGGCAAAGGTGTCGCCCGGGAGAACAAGAAGCGGTATTCTGTTTGCAGTTGCACAGCCGCAGGCGGTTACCATATTTGTTGCGCCGGGGCCGATTGAAGAAACGCAGGGAATGATTGCTTTTCTGTCCATCTGCTTTGCATAAGCAACTGCGGCAAGAGCCATATTCTGCTCGTTTTTGCCTTGATAGAATTTCAGATTATGTCCGCCCTGTTCGAGTGCCTGACCAACGCCGACAACGCAGCCGTGGCCGAAAATCCCGAACATTCCCGAAACAAATTTTGTTTCAACACCATCACATTCAACATACTGATTGTCGAGGAACTTAACAAGTGCCTGCGACATAGTTAATCTTTCTCTTTTCATATAATCAAGCCTCTATTTCCGAAAGTTTAACGGGACGGTGCTCTGCAACGGATTTCTTTGCAGCAAGGCCGAGACGAAGCGCTTCAAGTCCGTCATAAACAGTTGTTTTTGTGGGTTTATCGTTAATAACGCAGTCGATAAATTCCGTCATTTCATCTGTGAACGACTGCATATATCTTTCAAGGAAGAAATAGAGAGGCTTATCGGAAATATTTCCGTTTGCATCAATAAACGCAACATTAGTGGGAGTATCGTTTGCGGCGGTTGCCTGACCGTTTGAGCCGAAAACTTCAAGGCGCTGGTCATATCCGTAAGCGGCTTTACGGCAGTTATCAATAACGCCGATTGCACCGCTCTTGAATTTGAGAGCAACGAGAGCAGTGTCAACATCTCCTGCTTCGCCGATTGCGGGATCAACCATAACGGTTGCGTTTGCATAAACCTCTTCAACCTCGCCGCCGATGAAGCGTGCCATATCAAAATCATGAACAGTCATATCAAGGAAGATACCGCCCGAAACCTTAACATAAGCAATTGAAGGAGGCTCGGGATCGCGGCTTGTGATTTTAATTGTTTGAAGATTGCCGATTTTCCCGTCATTTGAAAGCTTTTTAATCTCTGCAAAGTTGTGGTCATATCTTCTGTTAAAGCCGATTTGAAGCTTAACTCCTGCTTTATTAACGGCGTCTATAACCTTTTTGATTTTAGCAACCGTTAAATCAACGGGCTTTTCGCAAAAAATGTGCTTTCCTGCTTCTGCCGCCTCGCAGGCGATATCTGCGTGTGTATCGGTTGAAGAGCAGATAAGAACAGCCTTTATCTCGGGATCGTTTAAAATCTCGTGATAATCACTGCAATGCTTCGGAATACCGAGCTCCTCTGCAACCCTTTTTGCGCCCTCGGCATAAATATCCGAAATGGCAACAATTTCAGCCTGCGGAATGTGATAGGTTATTGATTTTGCGTGAACCTGACCGATACGGCCGGCGCCGATAATTCCAACCTTGATTTTTTCCATAATATGTACCCCTTTTTATTGTATTTCAGCGAACCTTTCCGCTGATTCGGATTTTTGCAAATTAATAATATCACACAGCATTTGCAATTGCAAGATATTATAAAATATAAAATTCAATATTTGTTATTATATTTATAATAAAATATGTTGAAATAAAAAATCTTATATATTATAATTAATCTATACAGTTATATATAGGAGGGCAAAGAATGTCTCGGCACTACACATATAAAACCGCCGGAACCTGCTCACAGAAAATTGACATTGAGCTTGCGGACGACGGAGAAACAATTGAATCTGTTGCTTTCACGGGAGGCTGCAACGGAAATTTGAAGGGCATCGGTGCGCTTGTTAAGGGCGATAAGATAGACGATGTTATAAATAAGCTTTCGGGAATAAAATGCGGCTTTAAGCCTACCTCCTGCCCCGACCAGCTCGCAAGAGCACTAAAACAGATAAAGGAACAGAAATAATTATGTATAAGCTTAAAAGTAAATGCCTTGAAAGAGAATTTAAGGTTTCGGCAGACGGAACACTTTATGCTTCTCAAATAGTTAACACCGCTTCGGGAATGACCTTTATCCCCGACGGAAGCGGAAGCGAATTTTCAATTAAATTTCAGGACGGAAGCGAATTATCCTCAAAGGGTCTTTTAGTAAGCGAAGCGGTTGAAAAGGATGGCAAGCTCTTTTTCAGATTTAAAGAGGAAATGAACACAACCGTAACATTGAGCTATCGCGTCGGCAAGGACGGACTTACCCTTGAAAAGCAGATGGCAATAACTCAAAGTGAGCCGAAAACAATTGATTATATTTTGCTTGAAAATATCGGAACAACAAACGCCTCTTCAAGCTTTACCGTTCCCGGCGGCGTTACCGATATGGACGAGTTTTATTCAAATTTAGGTCAGCCGTTTTACATTGACAGTCTGTTTTTCGGCTGTGTTTTTCCTGCTTCAAGAAACGGTATTTTCCACGGCAGAGGTCAGGTTATATACTATGTTGGCAGAAGCGCAGAGAAAAAAATTGTTTGCCCCGCAACAGTTATGGGCGGTGCAAAGGGAACGAATATTGCAGACTTAAAGAAAGCATTTTTTGAATATATCGAAAGAATTTCCGTTCCCTGCCCGTATTATATTATGTATAATACCTGGTATGACAGAATGATGAATATTGACGCCGATAATATTCAAAAGGCGTTTTTCAATGTTGAAAAGAAGCTTTCATCTCACGGCGTTGCGCCGCTTGACGGCTATGTTATGGACGACGGCTGGAACAACTATAACGGCGGCTTTTGGTCTGTTAATCAAAAAAGATTCCCTAACGGTCTGCTTGATTCAAGCAACATTGCAAAAAGATTTTCAAGTGAGTTCGGGCTTTGGCTCGGACCGAGAGGCGGATATAATTTCAACAGGCCGTTTGCAAAGCGCATAGAGCGCGCAGGAAACGGATATTTCAACGCGCAGGCAGGCGATATTTGCGTTGCCTCAAAGAGATATCTTGACAATCTTGAAAAATTCTTTGTTGAAATGACGCGTGTAAACGATATTGCATACTGGAAGCTTGACGGCTTTATGCTTAAACCCTGCCAAAACGCAAAGCACGACCATATAACAGGCGGCGACCACGATATGTATCTTGTTACACAGCTTTGGGAGCGTTGGATAAAGATATTCAAGGCTATCAGAGAGGTTCGCGCAAAGCAGGGCAAGGGAATGTGGATAAACTTTACCTGCTATGTTACCCCGTCGCCGTGGTGGCTTCAATATGTTAATTCAATTTGGCTTCAACACAGCAACGACATAGGCTTTGCAACAAACTATCCGAAGGGTCAGCAGGCGCAGGTTGATTCCGAAATTACATACAGAGACAGTATTTATTACGATTTTCTTGTTACAAGAGGACTTCAATATCCCCTTTCAAACATTTACAACCACGAGCCCATTTACGGCTATGAGGCACACCTTGACTACACAGACGAGGAATTTGAAAAGGCATTTTTCTGGAATGCCTGCCGCGGCGCCGCGCTTAATGAGCTTTACATTTCCGAGGGTATGATGAACGAGGAAAAATGGCAGATACTTGCAAGGGTTGTTAAATGGCAAAAGGCAAATTATCATATTTTGAAAAATGCCGTTTATCTTGGAGGGAATCCTGCTGAAAATAATGTTTACAGCTATGCCTCGTGGACAGACGAGGGCGAGGGAATTATTGCTCTGCGAAATCCAACAAACGAATCCTGTGCGTTAACGCTTACGCTTAACAAGCTTATGGGATGCCCCGAGGACCTCAGCGGAGTAAGACGCTTTAATATTCTTAACAAAAACGGCGCGGAAAGCTCCGATGTTTATAATTATAACGACAAGATTAATTTAACGCTTGCACCCTTTGAGGTTAAGATTTTCCAATTCGGAAAAGAGGATAACCGATATAATTATATCGACGGCGGAAACGACTTTACCATCAGCTTTGACTATGAGGGCGAGGACGGAATTATCTGCCAAAACAATGATATTCTTATCGGCGTTGAAAAAGGATTATTAAGCGTTAATATAGGCACTTTGAGATTAAAATCAGAGAGCATAATAAGCAACACACACCATAAAATCACTGTTGTTCGCGAGAAAAACAGAATGGTTAAAATTTATATTGATGATTTTCTTGACTGCTCGGGATACGATGAAAGGGTTAAGCCCGAAATTTCCGTTGAGCTGACAAGCGAGGCGGAAGGCTTTAAGGTTGTTAAAAGAGCCGTTCCCTATGATGAGGTTATTGAGCTTAAAGGGCTTATCAAGAAAAAAATCAGAAAGAGGCGCAATTAATGAAATGCAAAAAATGCGGCTTTGAGGGCATTGAAGAAAAGGGAGACTGGATAACCTGCCCAAGCTGCGGAGCAAAATATTTTAACACTAATATAAGCTCCGAGCCGAGCGCAACTCGTCAGATTGAAGAAATTGAAAGCAAGGTCGTTGATAAAGAAAACGATGAAAACGGCAAAAAGGAGGAAAAGCCAAAAAGCAAATTCCGCGAAACAGTTGAGTTTTTACTGCCGATTGTTATTGCCGTTATTGTTGCCCTGCTTCTTAAAACCTTTGTTTTTGCAAATGCCGTTGTGCCAACGGGCTCTATGATAAGCACAATAAACGAGGGCGACAGAATAATCGCAAGCAGACTTTCCTACATTAACAAATCCCCCGAAAGATATGATATTATCCTGTTTTATTTTCCTGATGACGAAAGTCAGATTTTCGTTAAAAGAGTTATCGGGCTTCCGGGAGAAACGGTTGAAATTGTTAACGGAATTACTTATATAACAGATGCAGACGGCAACAAAACGCAAGCAGACCAATCTTTTATTCAAAACGAAACGCCGGTAGGAAATTACGGTCCGTTTTATATTCCCTTTAAGGGCGAAGCAATAACAACAGACGGAATTTACTGCTATGCAGAAAACGGCGAAATTGTTGGCTCAACGGAATTTATTGAAAAATACTGCAAGGCAGACGGAAGCGGCAATTACACCGTTTCGGAAAACTGCTATTTCTGTATGGGCGACAACAGAAACCATTCCCACGATTCACGCTTTTGGAACAACACATTTGTTTCGGAGGACAAAATCTTGGGCGAGGCAAAATTCAAATACTATCCCCATTTTGAAAAATTTGAATAATAATAAAAAAATCAGGCAGAAAAATCTGCCTGATTTTTATTTATGCGTAAGTAACAGTTGCTTCGCTTAAATTAATAAATCTCATAAAGATTTCCTTATAAAGCTCGCAATTGGGGTCATCGGTATTTCTGTAAATCAGCGAATAATCGCGCATATTAACATAACCGTCTTTATCGGCGTCAAGCGCAATCATAGGCATATTATACTCACATTCGCCGTCAACCGATATAACGGCTGTTCTGTTGAAGGTTTTGTTGTTAAACTCAACGGTATGCTCGCCCTGCTTTAAGGTGCAGTTCAAAACACCGTTTTCGTCGGTTACTCCTGCCTCTTCGCCGTCTATATAAACAGTTACTCCTGCAAGAGAAGCCGTTCCATCTACTGCATCCAAATCCTCAAGAACAGTTGTTTTTAGCGTTACGGCAAAGGATTCTTTTTCTATAATAACATTATACTCGGGACTTTCATAGCTTTCAAGTCCTGCGGTGCTTACCGCCTTAAACTTATAGAAAAAGCTTCCCTCCTCGTTTACGGTTAAGGTGTTGCCGTCTATCTGCACCCAGCCGCTTCCGATATTATAATAATAAGTAATTCCGTCTGTATAATTCGGAGAGGAAAGGCTGAAAACAACGCTTTCGCTTGTTACCTTGCCGACCGTTCCGCTGACGCCGATATAAAGCACGGGTCTTTCGGGAGTTTCAAAATTGCTTATTGTTATAACTTGGGTTGAGGTTTTTCCGTTATTACCCGTCATAACAACAACATAATTTCCGTTTTGGCTTACCTCGAAGGACTGCTGATTTGTTATATCCTCTCCGTTTACGCTGACGGATTGAAGCCCTGCTTCGCCCGTTTTAACGCTGAAAAGGATATTATAAGGCGTTGTGGTCATCTCCGTTATTTCCGCAGTGTATTCAAGAGAGGGAGAAACCGTGTCTATCATAACTCTGTAGCTGTCTGACGGATTGCTTTCAACGCCTGCGCCGTTTACCGCCTTGAAAATATAGGAAGCGTTAACATCATCATCAATAACGATTATTGAGCCCTCTTCCTCGGCAGTCCAGCTTTCGCCGCCGTCGCTGCTGTAATAATATGTTACTCCCGAAATTGCTTCGTTGAGTATGCTCATACTGAATTTAACGCCGTCTGCGCTCCATCTGCCGAAGGTGCCCTCAAAATCAACGCGCACAACAGGCTCTGTTTTATCAAGCTTAACCGTGAAATCCGACTCGGTAACTGCTTCGTTTGCGGCGAATGAAACGGCTTTAAATCTGTAATTATAAACGCCCTGCTCGCTGACGGTAAAGGTATCGCCGTCAAGCTCAACCCATTCGGAGCCGTTTACGCTATAATAATATTTATATATACCCGAAAAGGCAGTTGACGAAAGAGTTACCGTAACATCCTTTGCAGTCCATTCTCCGCTTGTGTATTCCTCCGCGCCGGACACCGCCGTTATTTGAATTTCCGTTGGGTCTTCTCCGTCTATAACATATCCGTTTGAAAGTCTGCAATCGGAAATATTGCCTGCCTTATCAATTGCTCTTGCCTCGGTATATCCCTTAAAATTCGGCTCCTGCGCAGGCTTTGACGCATCATCATAAACCGCCCAATCAGAAACGGGATTGCCGTTTTCATCAAGGAAGCGGTATTCAATTCTGTCTATCCCCGCAACGCCGTAATCCTCGGCAGTTATCGTTATTTCAGCGGTTTTATTAAAAAACAATCCAAAGGTCAGCTCATTGATAAGCCTTGCAAAGCCTCCGTTTTCCTTATGAGCAACAGAAATATCCGTTACGGCAGGCTTTTCCTTATCAATATTTTCTATCGTTATGCTTTCTTCGCTTTCAAGACCGCTGTTTGAAATAATCTTAACATTATATGTTCCGTTTTCATTTACGGTAAACGAATTACTGCCTGTTATGGAATTGCCGTTTAGGCTGATTTCCTTTATGCCCGAAGCACCAACAATGCAATCAGCAATATTTACATTATACGACTGATTTGTTACCGCCGTTATTTCGGGTGAAAGAGTGAATGACGGAACGATTTTATCAATTCTTACCGCATACGACTGCGTTGCATCACTTTCAACCTCGGCACTGTTTACGGCTTTGAAATAATATAATTCATCTGTGTTATCCGTAACTTGAAGAGTGCTTGAAGCAAGCGCCTGCCAATCCGAATTTTCGGTTTTATAATAATAAACAACACCGTCAAGCTGATGAGTACTGCCGAGCTCAAACGCAACATCATTTGCCGTCCACTCTCCGCCGTAGCCGCCCGTGTCAACGCTTACAACAGGCTTTCCGTAAATAATAATATTAAATTCCGCCTCGGCACTTCTTCCGTAATGCTCATAAATAACCTTAACAGTTTGCTCTTCATTTAAGAGATTATAATCAACAGAGGAAGCGTCAACCGAGTAATCAAAGACCTCCTCGCGAGGCGCATTACTGTAATTTGCATAAACATGAAGCTCGCTTAAATCAAGAGCAGTTTCGCCCTCTATATACTTATATCGCGGAGCGTCTATATCAATCGATTCAACAGCCTTTGAATGAATAATAACGGGGAAAACGGCACGAAGCTGCTGACCTGCTCTTGTTAGAGTAACAATGATATACTGCTCCTTATCTATAAGAGAGGTATCAAGCGCGCTGACCTCATAATCCGTTACGGTAACATTTATAAGCGACTCTCCGTAGCTTTCGGCATCGGGATAATATTCCTCCAAATCAGAGCGGTTATATGTTGCCGTAACTTCAAGACCTGTTAAATCAAGCTCTGCTTCGCCCTCTATATAATCATATTTTTCGGGGGCTGTTACGGAAATATTTCGCGGCTCAAGCTCAATAACGGTTATATCCTTGCTCGCTTCAACAAAGGTTCCGTCAACAGAGGTAACACCCTCTCTGCCGAAAACCCAAAGTGATGTTTCTCCTGCGGATTTACCGAAAACCATTCCGTTTTCGTCAACCGAGGCATAGCTGTTTTCCGTGTTTCCGCTTGTGCTGCTCCACTTTGCTTCCCACGGGCGTTCTCCCTCATCTGTTGAGACACCCCAATGAACATTTTTTGCCTCAATTCTTGACGGAGAGAAAATTGCCTCATAGCTTCGCGGAAAATCCTTAACAACATAATCGTTTCCCGTTATTGAAGCGTTAACAAGATTATTAACGGAAGCTCCCCTAACATCAAAGGTTATTGAGCTTGAAACACCTCCGACGGTTGCCGTTATCGTTACGGAATTGCGATTATAATATGTCAGTCCGCCCGAATCAAGTCCGAAAACATTTCCGTTTTGGTCAACAGACGCAACAGACGGGTCGGAGCTGGTCCAAACAACATTATCAAGCAAATCGGGGTCATAATCCTCGGGCAAAATTTCCGTTATATTTATCTTTCCTGTTTTTCCCTCTTCAAGAAAGGATTCCCTGCTTCCCGTTAAAACATTAACCGTAAAGCCGCTTCCCTTGCTTAATGAAAAGCTTGTTATGGGAACGCCTGCGCTAACCTCTTTTTCAGCCTCTATAACAGTATCGTTATAGGTTACCCTAACGAAAATATGGATAATACCTGCCGACGAGGCGGTTAAACATCCGTTTGAATCGAGCACGGCAAAGCCGTTATCGGCGGGAGTGTCCTCCGTTGCCATAATAAGCTCGCCCGTTTGGGAATGATACAATCCCCATTCACGCACAACATCACTGTTTGAATTAAGTCTTTCGGGAGTAACATCAGCAGTATATTCATTTGTTTCGCCTATGCCCACATCATCATAGCCGTTAATCGTTACGCTGTTTATCGTTGCGCCGACAACATTTTTACTGATTTTTAGGGAAACAGTTTTTGTTACGCCGTCTATTGTTGCGGAAATTTCAACCGTTGTTGAAAGGGAAAGACCCTTGCCTGCGTCAAGAGCCGTAACAAGACCATCTTGAGTAATAACTGCGGCACTTGTGTCTGCGCTTGACCAAACAACGCTTCCCGTATATGCTCCGGCAGGAGAAACATTAGCAATTGAAAGCTGAGTTGTTTCGCCCTCCTTAACTTCGAGATTTCCGTCTATCATAAAGTCCTCAACAGGCAAATCGGCAGGGTCAACGACTGTAAACTCAACCGTATCAGTAACTGCGGCATAAAGTGTGCTTTCGGGATTTACTCGAATTGTTGCCTTGCCGGCAGAGGTAAAGGTAACAAGGCCGTCTGATGTTACGGTTGCATGCTTGCCTGATTCCGTATCAAGCACCTTGCCGACAGTCCATTTAACTCCCTGTTTAAGCCTTACGGGAGTAACTGCGCCGTAAAGCTGAATCTGTTTGCCGACTGCAACTGTTTTAGGAACTGTTTTTTTATTCGTAATATGAACGCCCGTTGGCCAAACATTGCCTGCAAGGCTTTTATCAACAACAACCTCGGCAGTATCGCTCGCGAGTGTTTCTCCGCCCTCGCTCACAAGGCGTGCCGTTATTGTTATGGTCATATTATTCAAAAGCTCTTCAAGAGCAATTCCCAAATTCTCATTAACGCCCTTAACCACCGCAACAACGAGGTCTGTGTTTACGCTATCGTCATAAATATCTATTCCTGCGTTTGCAAGTGCTTTTTCAATTGAATCCGCCATTGCATTTCCGATTATCGGGGTTGTGCGTACCTCATTATCAAGCCAATATCTTATAACTGCCGCCTTTGAATAATCATAAGCGGTAACCTCTCCGTTTTCATCAACATCGGCAAGAAGCGGCATATTGCTTTCCCATTCAATATAGGAGCCGCTCGGATACTCGCTTTCGGAATAAACGGTAAGCTGAGCCGTGTCATATTCCGTTATGTGAAGCGTTTCCGTAAGCTCTGCGTCATTATAATAAATAGTAATTTTTTCGCCTGAGGCGGAAACGGTTATCCCTGTTGAAAAAGTTGAGAAAACAAGCACAAAGCAAAGCAGAACGCTTGCTGTTTTTTTGAGAAAGCCCTTCATCCTATCGCCCTTTCGTATATTTTAAAGTTCAATATTAATACAAATATTTTTTATTTAGAGAAATATTACCATAATTATTTTTATTTTACAATTATAAATTAATATTGTTTACATATTTTTTTGCGAAAATTTAAGCCCTGCACAAATGTGCAGGGCTTTTATTATTTGTTTTATTCAGTTGTTTTAATTAGTCCTTTTTAGGAGCATAATACTCAACTGTGCGGAGAAGATCGTTATACTTCTGAACTGCATTTTCAGCCGCAATGGAGAAGAGCTCGTCTGCTTTCTCCGGGAAGCCTCTTCTGAGTGAAGAATAACGGGTTTCGCCGTTGATAAATTCGATATAATCGCCTGTCGGAGCCTTTGAATCGAGTGAGAACGGATTCTTGCCGTCTTCGATAAGAGCAGGATTATATCTGAACAGATGCCAATAACCTGCTTCAACAGCCTTCTTCTGCTCTGCCTGGTTGAACGGCATCTTGATACCGTGGTTGATACAGGGAGCATAAGCAATGATAAGTGATGGGCCGTTATAAGCCTCTGCCTCCTTCATTGCCTTTAAGCACTGATTATAATCTGCGCCCATAGCAACCTGTGCAACATATACATAGCCGTAAGACATTGCAATCTTTGCAAGGTCCTTCTTCTTTGTGATTTTACCCGAAGCGGCAAACTGTGCAACTGCGCCTGTTGGGGTTGCCTTTGAAGCCTGACCGCCTGTGTTTGAATAAACCTCGGTATCAAATACAAGAACATTAACATCCTGATTCTGTGCAAGAACATGGTCTAAGCCGCCGAAGCCGATATCGTAAGCCCAACCGTCGCCGCCGAAGATCCACTGGCTCTTCTTTGCAGCATAATCCTTATCTTTAAGGAAGTCCTCTGCGGCTGCTTTCTCTTCGCCGTCAAGCTTTGCATTTTCAAGTGCAGAGATAAGAGCCTTTGCAGGAGCGTCATTTCCACGGGTTGAATTAAAGGTGTCAAGATAAGCCTTAACCTCATCTGCAACGGCAGAATCTTTAAGAGCAAGAGCGTCATTAGCAAGTCTTGAACGAATCTGTGCCTGTGCAAGGAACATACCAAGACCGAACTCTGCATTATCCTCAAAGAGTGAGTTAGACCAAGCAGGACCGTTACCCTTCTTATCAACAGTGTAAGGAGTTGAAGGAGCGGAGCCACCCCAAATTGAAGAACAGCCTGTTGCGTTTGCAACATACATCTTATCGCCGTAAAGCTGAGTTACAAGCTTTGCATAAGGTGTTTCGCCGCAGCCTGCGCAAGCGCCTGAGAATTCAAGATAAGGTTTAAGATACTGAGCCGAAACGATAGTTTTGTCTGATGCAACCTGAGGCTTCGGTTCCATATCGCAAAGAGCGTCAAATACCGGCTGCTCATCAAGCTGAGAAGCGATAGGCTTCATTGTGAGAGACTTTGTTGGGCAAACATTTGCGCAGGAAGCGCATCCGGTACAGTCAAGTGTTGAAACGATAAGTGCATATTTAAGTCCGCTGTCCTTCGGAACTTTAAGGTCAACTGACTTTGTGTTTGCAGGAGCAGCAGCAAGTTCATCAGCCGTTAATGCAACGGGACGGATAACTGCGTGCGGGCAAACCATTGAGCATCTGTTACACTGAGCGCAGGTTGCAGGATCCCATTCGGGAACATCAACTGCAATACCGCGCTTTTCAAATGCGGCAGAGCCCTGCGGGAATACACCGTCTGCCATATCAACGAATGTTGAAACGGGGATTGAATCGCCCTTTTGATGACCAACGGGATCAAGAATTTCCTTAACGAACTTCTTCATTTCGGGACGGTCTGTTTTAACCTCAAGCTCAACACCCTCATCAACGGCGGTTTTCCAGCTTTCCGGAACATCAACCTTGATAACCTCTTTTGAGCCTCTGTCGATACCCTGATGGTTAGCGGCAACAATTGCATCGCCCTTCTTTGAGAACTTAGCAGTTGCCTTTGCTTTCATAAGCTCGATAGCCTTTTCAACGGGAAGAATACCCGAAATTGTGAAGAATGCCGATTGAAGAATTGTTGAAGCTCTTCCGCGAAGGCCAACCTCTTCTGCAATCTTAATACCGTTTATGATATAGAAATTAATATCGTTGTTTGCAATATATCTCTTCATTGAAGCGGGAAGCTCTTTATCAAGCTCCTCGGGAGTCCAGATACAGTTAAGAAGGAATGTTCCGCCGGGAACGAGATCCTGAACCATATCATACTTTGTTACATAAGACGGACAATGGCATGCAACAAAATTAGCCTTATTGATGAGATATGTTGAAGTAATGGGGCTGTCGCCGAAACGAAGGTGGGATACTGTGATACCGCCTGATTTCTTTGAATCATAGAAGAAATAGCCCTGTGCATATTTATCGGTGTTATCGCCGATAATCTTGATTGAGTCTTTGTTTGCGCCGACTGTTCCGTCTGAGCCGAGACCCCAGAACTTACAGCTTGTTGTGCCGGCAGGGGTTGTGTCGATATGCTCGCCGATTTCAAGAGAAAGATTTGTTACATCATCGTTGATACCGATTGTGAACTCCTTCTTCGGAGAAGCGGCTTTCATATTGTTATAAACAGAAATGATATGAGCAGGAACAGTATCCTTTGAGCCGAGACCGTAACGGCCGCCGTAAACGGGAGTTGTTTCAAACT
Organism: Eubacterium sp.; assembly: GCA_022772725.1. Classification (GTDB taxonomy): domain Bacteria; phylum Bacillota; class Clostridia; order Oscillospirales; family Acutalibacteraceae; genus Eubacterium_R. Next base: position 15,148 of record JALEZT010000057.1, on the reverse strand, counting down.
GTGAGCCTTTAAGAGCGGCAATAACATCGAGGAAAAGAGGTTCGCCGATTGAGCCGGGCTCCTTAGTTCTGTCTAAAACAGAAATCTTTTTAACTGTTGACGGGATAACATCAAGAAGATATTTTGCAGAGAACGGTCTGTAAAGATGAACCTTAACAAGACCAACCTTTTCGCCCTGTGCATTAAGATAATCAACTGTTTCTGCGATAGTGTCGCAAACAGAGCCCATAGCGATAATAATGTTTTCTGCATCCTCTGCACCGTAATAATTGAATGGCTTGTAATCGGTTCCGATTTTCTCGTTAACCTTGTTCATATACATAACTGTTGTTTCAACAGCGTCGTTATAATACTTATTGCAAGCCTCTCTGTGCTGGAAGAAGATATCGGAGTTTTCAGCCGAGCCGCGAAGAGTTGGATGCTCGGGATTAAGAGCGTGAGCGCGGAAACGCTTAACATCCTCCATATCAACCATATCCTTGAGGTCTTCATAATCCCAAACCTCTATTTTCTGAATTTCATGAGAGGTGCGGAATCCGTCAAAGAAATGAAGGAACGGAACCGATGATTTAAGAGTTGCAAGATGAGCAACTGCACCGAGATCCATAACCTCCTGCGGATTGTTTGAGCAAAGCATTGCATAGCCTGTTTGACGGCATGCATAAATATCGGAATGGTCGCCGAAAATGTTGAGTGCGTGAGTTGATACGCAACGAGCCGAAACATGAATAACAGACGAAAGAAGCTCACCTGCAATTTTGTACATATTCGGAATCATAAGTAAAAGACCCTGAGAAGCCGTATATGTTGTTGTGAGCGCACCTGCCGAAAGAGAACCGTGAACTGCACCTGCTGCGCCGCCCTCTGATTCCATTTCCTGAACTCTTACATTCTGGCCGAAAATGTTTTTGGCATCGTGTGAAGAAAGAACATCTGTTACCTCTGCCATAACCGATGAAGGAGTGATGGGATAAATAGCGGCTACTTCCGTGAATGCATAGGAAACATGAGCAGCGGCATTATTACCGTCCATCGTTTTCTTTTTTCTGTTGAGCATAAAATTAATTACCTCCTGTTGAACCTTAAAAGGTTCATTTATTAACAATATAACCTGCGAACTGCGCTTTGAGCCGTCAGGGCGCAAAAACGCCTTGTTCCCCACAGTCCGCAAATATTTTAACACAACAGTATTTATAATTCAATAATTATTTTTCTTATTTGTGAAATATTTATCATTTCTATAAAAAAATAATGCCGAGCATTTAAATACTCGGCATATTCACTAAAAATTATCGCCCAAATTCTCTTCTGCTCTGTTAAGCGGAAGCCTGATTTCAACGGTGTCGGAGCCATCTGCAACTGTTCCCGTAGCGGAGGTGCCGTATCTTAAAATCTTAACCTCAACGGTAACATCGCCCTCGTATTTATCGGGTGTTTGAAAGCCGTGAAGCTCTCCGTCAACATCAACATCCTGTGTGCCTATGCTTTCGCCGTTAATGAAAAATTCAAGCTTATCTGTTGTTCTGTTGTTTTCCGGCACAAGAACATTAATATAGATATATCTGCTTTTGGGAATAGTTGTTGTTTCGCCCGGCGTTGTCTGCTCATTTGATGAGCCTGCGCCAGCCTGCGAATTGCCGCCCTGCGAGCCGTTTCCCTGCGAGGAGGAGCCGCCCTGCGAATTGCCGCCCTGTGAGGCCGTGCCCTGTGAGGAGGAGCCGCCTGCTTCGCCGTTTGATTGATTAGCATTATCGGTGCCGTTGGCATTACCTCCCTCCCCGTTTGGCGAAATTACTATTATTTCGCTGACGCCTTCGTCGGCAGGGGTGCTTTCATTCTCCTTTTTACCTGATGAAACGCAGGCAACAACTGCAATTATAACGGCAATGGCAACTATAACCGCTCCGATAATTATTGCTTTTTTCTTTTTGGAATTATTATTTTCGGGAGCGTTGTTTTCTCCGCTTTCATTAGTTAAATTCTTGTTTTCTTCACTCATATTTTTTACTCCTTATGTTTCAATTTTTGAGAAAATCCTCAAATGAAGCGTCGCTCGGCATACGCCAATCTCCTCTCGGAGAAAGGGAAACAGATCCGACCTTGGGTCCGTCGGGCATACAGCTTCTTTTGAACTGACTTATGAAAAATCTTTTTATGAACACATCAAGCCACTTTGCGATTTCTTCGCGACTGTATTTCTTTGCAAACGCTTTTTCGGCAAGGAAAAGGATTTTTTTCTTTGAAAAGCCGAAGCGAGCAAAATTATAAAGGAAGAAATCGTGAAGCTCATAGGGTCCGATATTATCCTCTGTTTTCTGCGCTATATTGCCGTTTTCGTCGGGCGGAAGAAGCTCGGGGGAAACAGGTGTGTCAAGTATATCGTAAAGCACCTCGGAAACCTTTTGAGTGCTTATCGAAGCAACATAATCAACAAGATAGCGAACAAGCGTTTTAGGAACGGAGGCGTTAACGCCGTACATACTCATTTGGTCGCCGTTATAGGTGCACCAGCCCATTGCAAGCTCGCTCAAATCACCTGTGCCGACAAGGAGCCTTCCGTGCTTATTTGCCATATCGAAAAGCACCTGTGTTCTCTCGCGCGCTTGTGTGTTTTCGTATGTTATATCGTGGATTTCCGCGCTGTGCTCAATATCCTTAAAATGCTGAACGCACGCGTCCTTTATACTGATTTCCTTAATCTCAACACCGAGCTCCTTCATAAGCGAAAGAGCGTTATTATAGGTTCTGTCTGTTGTGCCGAAGCCGGGCATTGTTATACCCAAAATATCGGAATTAGGCTTGCCGAGAAGCTTCATAGCCTCTGTGCAAACAAGAAGTGCAAGCGTTGAATCAAGGCCTCCCGAGATGCCCACAACGCAACCCTTTGAGCCGATATGTTCAAGCCTTTTTGCAAGACCCGAGGCCTGAATTGCAAAGATTTCACGGCACCTTTCGCGGCGCATTTCATCATTTGCGGGAACAAACGGATGAGGGTCAACACTCCTGTATTCCAAATCATTATTACTGTTTTCAACTGCACTTTCAACGAAGCCGACGGGCACGCTGATATTTTCAAACGACATATTGCGCTGACGAAGGCATATAAGCCTTTCAATATCAATATCGGCAACAGTGAGCACGGTTTCTCTTTTAAAGCGTTCGCCCTGTGCAAGAACGGTGCCGTTTTCGCAAACAAGCGTTGAGCCGCTGAAAACCAAATCGGTTGTGCTTTCAAAAACGGAGGCACCTGCATAAACATAAGCGCAAACGCACCTTGCAGACTGACTGCTGACAAGCTCGCGCCTGTACTGCGCCTTTGAAACATATTCATCTGAGGCTGAAAGGTTTGCAATAATGTTTGCGCCGTGAAGCGCAAGTGTACTGCTCGGCGGAGACGGCACCCACAAATCCTCACAGATTTCAATGCCGAGAACAACTCCGTTTGACAAATCAAAAATCTGACTGCCTATTTTCGTGTCAAAGCCGCAGAGGTTTATAGGCTGACAGGCTTCAAACTGATTGCCCGAGGCAAACCATCTTTTTTCGTAAAATTCATTATAGTTTGCAATATTGCGCTTCGGAACAACTCCTGCAATCTCGCCGTTATTAATAACCACGGCGCAGTTATAAAGGCTGTTGTAAAACCGAATGGGCATACCAACCAAAACGGCAATATTTTTGCCCTTTGTGTGTTCCGTTATTTCGGCAAGTGCTCTTTGCGCTTCCTCCAAAAGAGAATTTGAGAAAAACAAATCGGCACAGGTGTAGCCCGTAACGGAAAGCTCGGGAGTTACAAGAAGCTTAACACCCTTTTCTGCCGCAAGGTCTATTGCCCTTTTGATTTCTTCCTTATTGTAGCTTGGGCAGGCAGGCTTTAATTTCAGCGAAGCCGCCGCCGCTCTGAAAAATCCGTAATTCATAATTCACCTAAATTAATGTTATTTTAAATTTGAAGGAGGCCTGCTCGCCTGCTTCAAGAACGGTCATTCCGCGCTTGTTTTCAAAAACGCTGTCCTCATCGGAGCAGGTTGAAATTCCCGTCCACGGCTCAAGCGCAACAAACGGTCCGCCGTTTGCAGACGACCAAACAAGCAGATTATCAAAATCCTGATAATCAAGGCGAACTCCCCTTTTATTTTTACCGATAAGCAATGCGGATTTAGATTCTATACCGTCAAAAACCATTGCGTCATCAACAAAAAGAGAATGCTTCATATCAATTCTGCCCGGTGCGTCAAAAACCTTGAAGCGATTTGAAATATCAATAAGTCCCGAATGAATATCGGGGCGCAGACATTCCTCATTTATAGGCTTGTCAAAAACAACGGAATAATCCTCAAAGGCTTCATCTTTATCAACGGGGCAGTTAAAGGCGGGATGCCCTCCGATAACAAACGGAAGCCTTTCCTTGCCCGTATTATAAACTGTATATTGAGTTGTTACCGTGCTTTTAACGACGGTATATTTAATTTCAAGTCGGTAATCAAAGGGAAAATCGGCTTTTGTTTTTTCGCTTGAATTTTGAACGAAGGTAACATAATTTGCACCCACGCTTTCAATCTCAAAGGGATTAATTCTTGCAACGCCGTGGCGCTTCATAGAGCATTCCTTTCCGAAAGCAATTGCCCTGCCGTCTCTTAAAACACCCGCAATGGGAAAGCAAACGGGAGCCTGACCTGCCCAAAAGCTTTTATCGCCCTGCCAAAGATATTCCCTGCCGTCTTTAACAATGGAATGAAGCATTGCGCCCTCTTGCAGACATTCAACGAAAACCTCGTTGCTTTTTATTTTAACCGCCATTAAATCACTCCAAATATATATAACTGATTTAATTATATATCATTATATTTTTTATTGCAATATTGAAAATGTTAACATAATGAGTTACAATATTAATAATGAAAAGATTTTTAAAGGAGAAAACTATTTATGGACATTGAATCCTATATCTCGGAAGCGATATTTGAGGAAAAGCCGAAATACAAGGTTCTTTATGAGCTTTTTTGGGAACAGTTTAAAGAGGACGGCTTTATTATTACCGATGAGAGCGGATATGAAATAGACTCTGTTTTCAAGGCGGTGGCTCTTCAAAACCTTGTTGGCGAGTTTAATTACAGAATTTATGACGAGGTTAACGAAACGGGGCTTGAAGATGTTGTTGAATACCTTGCAAACCTTGGAATAGGCGAAGATGAGATAACCGAATTTTGCGAAAGCAACGAAAACATTTTTGCCGAGGACGATTTTGAAGCAACCGTTAAAAACGGACTTGATTATTTTACGGAAATAACGGCAGACAAGCTGCTTGAAGATTTTTCGGCAGACGACCTTTTTGATTATATTTTTACCGCAACCTACGATTTTGAGCAGGACTTTGCATTTGATTTTGAAGACAAAGACGAATTTCTTGCGTTTGTTGATTCAAACACGGAAAGGCTTGACGAATACAAGGAGGAATATCCCTCCGTTATGAGATGGATTGAAAGCGGAATGATTTGCTGAAAAACAAATTAATCAGACAACAAAAAATCCGACGGCTGACAAGCCGTCGGATTTTCGTTTATTTAACAAGCAAAATCCATTTGCGAACCTTTGGAATTTTAGAGATAACAAAGGCAATAACAAAGCTGACGGAAAAAGTTAAGGCAAACACCGCAATCGTTAAAACGGGGCGCAGAGTGATATAGCGATACAGATAAGTCCTAACAACATTTAATACAGGCTTATGAATGAAATATATTCCGAGGCTTAACTGCGACAGAAGCGAAGCGGAATAAGCAAATGCTCTTGACGCCTTTGAACTGCCTTTGATTTCAAAGCGTGAAAGAAGCTCAAACAGGCAAACGGTTGCAAATAAAACGCCTACAAAGTTATACCAAAGATGATAGTCAAAGCCTTTTTTAACGGCAAACAAAAGAGTGAAGCAGCAAAATGCGCAGGAGAGCAAAAATCCGATAACAAGAGGAACGCTCTTAATCTTTTTAAAGCAACCCTTTTTACATAAAAATCCCAAAAGAAGATAAAAGCCGTAATTTCCGCCGAGGAAGGATACATCAACTCTGGGCGAAAGTGTTTCAATATCAAACATATTATAATATGCATTAAGAGTATTTACCGCAAACACAACAATGAAAACAGCCGCAAACGGAACAAGAAGAGCTTTTGCTTCAATTCCCTTAATTGCACGGGCAATAAACGGAATTGCAATATACAATCCGATTATCATTGGCATATACCAAAAATGAGAAAATTCATTTGCTCTCATAAAAAGCATATTATCAATCAGATTTCTTAACTCAAATGTCTGCGAATTGAAAAGCACCTGACTAAAATAATACAGAACAACCCATATTTCAACCGTTAAAAGAAGCGGAAAAAGATTTGATTTGTAAAACTTAATTATCTTTTTAGAGGTTGAAAAATCTCTGTCAAGCAAAAGATAGCCCGAAATTGCAAGAAAAAGAGGAACACCGAGCCTGCCTGCCGTAAAGCAGATAACACGAAAGCACGCAGACGGAATACCGAGCCCTGCAAGCTCTTCAAATGCAAGAGAATATCCGCTTTCCGCGCTGTGAACAAGCAAAACCGATAAAATCGCAAGGCACCTTGCAATATCCAGCCACAAAATTCTGTTTTTCTTCATAACTGTTTTCCTCAACATATTTTTTACACATTAAAGTTATATGTTAATTATATAACACTTGCCAAGAAATAACAAGACATTTAGTTTTTCCTGCAATAACAATAATTTTTTTACTTTTGTTCAAATTATTTTTACTTAAAATTCATTTTTTGTTAGTTAGGAATTTTTATTTTATTGCTATACTTATTATATCAGGCAGGGCTTGAAATATTTTTGGGGGTAAAAAATATGGTTGAATACATTACCGGAATAAACGGAATAGGAAAAACAAGAGTTTTGGTGCAGACCGCCGCCGCAACGGCGCAGGAAAGCAAGGGCAATGTTGTTTTTATTGACTGTTCAAACAAGCTTTATTTGGAAATGCCTTCAAACATTCGCTTGATAAACATATCGGATTACGAAATAAACAGTGCCGTTGCGTTTTTCGGCTTTCTAACGGGGCTTTGCGCAAGCGACTATGATTTAACAGATGTTTTCGTTGACTCAACAATGCAGATAATTTCAGGCAAAAAAACGAGTATCAATGATTTTATGGATATAGTTACGAAAATATCCGCCAAAACAGGCGTTAATTTCCATTTTGCCGTTGATGACAAGCAGGAAAAGGAAATGATATACCAAAATGTGATTTAATTTCCGTGTTAAAAAAGCGGTGCAATTCTTTAAAGAACTGCACCGCTTTTGTTTATATATACCGATATATATTATTGATTCTTTGCGCCTTTTTCGTCAAAGTTAAAAATTGTTGAAAGGATAACCTTATAGCCTGTTTCGATTGCTTCGGGAACAAGGCGGTCATAGCTATCGCGTCTGTTATGATAATAATCGGCAGGGGTGGGATCCATTGCGGCAAGACAGGTTGATGTTATTCCCGCCTGTGTGAACGCCGCAGCATCCGATGAGCCGAAGAAAACATTTGCAAATTTAATATCGTTATATCCTGCTTCCTTTGCGGAATCAAGAACAAGCTGAGAAAACGCTTGATCGTGCTTAACGGTGCCCGTCATATCTCTTGAATAAACATTAAGATATTCAAGGTCTGTTAATGTATCACAGCAAAGAACAACCGTTTCAACATCATCGCTTGTGTACTCTTCAAGATGATCCTTTGCAAATGCCTTTGCACCTCTGAGGCCTGCTTCCTCGCCGTCTGTTATCATAGCAACAACCTCTGTGTTTTCAAACTCAACGCCTGCCATATCAAGCATACGAAGAGCGCAAACTGCGGAATATGTTCCCGTTAAATTGTCATTAGCGCCGGGAGAAATTGTGTTAAAATCAACAAAGCAGAAAAGAGTTACCATAAACAAGGCGGTAATAATATTGAAATAGAATGAATAATTAAGCATAAAATCGCCGAAAGCACCCATATCTGCAAATTTTGCAATAACGCAGATAATTGCAATAACAAAGGAAACGATTGCGCCCAGGATTGTTCCCCCCATAAACACGCTCATTCCGGTGCCCTTGCAATAATAAATATGACGCCATTCATAAGCAGAATCAATATGACCGCTGATAACTATTCTTTTTTTGATTTCGCCCTTTGGCTTCCTTGAAGCAACAAGATTATGACCTGTTACCTTTTTATGAAGTCCGTCAAGAAACTGCTTATACATAAGGAATTCCATAACCGTAACGAAGAGGCCTCCTGCGGTTACAATTCCAACTATGCAATGAGCAATGAAGAAATTTTCAAGATTTAGAGCAAATGTTAAAATAAAGCCTGCAACAACCGCAAGAATAATGATTGCCGAAACTGTTTTTGTGAAATGCAAAAATGCCTTTGGCGCCATTTTGTATTCCTCAAAATGTGTTTCATCACAAAACTGGTCAAGCTCCTTTTTGATGTGCTTTTCTGCATCAAAGCAAGCGTCATTACCCGATTCTCTCGGGCCGTATTTTTTGATTACATTTGTTATTTCTTTAACGGTGTAATCAACATTTTCCTTGATTACTGCGCTTGGAAATTCGCTGATTTTCATTTTTTCGTCTCCTTTAATTTGTTGTTTTTGTTATATTCGTAGTCGGGATTTCCACTGAAAAACCTACGAACTATATAAGAGCGCTTAATTCTGTTTTTCGGCATACATATTTCATCTGCCGCAAAATTGATGCCGAGAGAAGCATAAACGCTTTTATAACCCTCATATCTGCCCAAGAAGTCCTTGAAATCCTTTTCACAATCAGGAGTCCATGCCGTTTCGGCAAGTGCCTCCATACGGGGATGAGCCATAAACTGAACCTTGTCAAAGGTTCTTATCCATTCTGTCCAAACCTGCGCTTCAATTCCTATTAGGCATTCTTCATTCTCTATTTTATATTTTTTCGGAGAAAAATCATAAGTGTTTTTGAGAGGATACTGCGCGTATGTCATATCAAAATAAAATGATTTGTGATTGCTCATAAGGATTTTTCCGCCGTTTTGGGCAAAGGCAACGGTGTTTTTATCCTGACCGGGAAGCCATTGCTGAACAACAACATCCTTATCTATATTCTCATATCCCTTTTTGAGAATATCGTTCCACGCAAGCATCCTTTTGCCCTTCTTTTTAAGAAAAGCGCAAAGCTCATTAGTTAGCTTTTGTTGAAGCTGCTGCTCATTTTTGAAGCCGTTTTCCTTCATAACACGCTGACAATCGGGGCATTTCTTCCATTCGGAAACATCACATTCGTCTCCGCCGACATGGAAATATTCAAACGGAAACAGCGAGCAAGCCTCATCATAAACATCAAAGATAAAATCAAGACTGCTTTTTTTGCCCATACAACAGGGTCTGTTCCAATCAAAAATTTTATTCTTTGTGAAAACAATTCCGCCGAAGCCGCCGAAAACATCTCTTTTAATATTTCGGCAGGCAAGCTCGGGATAAGACGCAAGTGCCGCCGCAAAATGAGCGGGAACATCAATTTCGGGCAGAATTGAAATACAACGCTCTGCCGCATATTCAACAATTTCCTTAATATCCTCTTGCGTATAATATCCGCCGTATTCCTTATCTTCAATTCGGTAGCAATGCCAGCCGCCTAAATGAGTATAAGCACGCTTTGAGCCGATTTCGGTTAAAAGCGGATATTTCTTTATCTCAATACGCCAGCCCTGGTCATCGGTTAAATGCCAATGAAAAACATTGAGCTTGAGGCGGAACATATCATCAAGATATTTTTTAACATTTTCCTTGCCGAAAAAATGACGGCTTTCATCAAGGCTTAAACCGCGCCACGAATATTTCGGCTTATCCTTAATTTCAACAAAGGGAAGCTCATTTTTGCCCTCGTCAAGCCTGCCGAGCATACGAACGCTTTGAAGCGCATAGTACGCTCCCGCAACATCGGAAGCCTTTATCAGCACCCCGTTATCATTAATTGTGAGATAGTATTCTTCCTTTGCAAGATTTGAATCTTTAAAAATCTTTATGCAGGAATCCTCTGCACCCTTGTTCTTAATAAGAGGCAAATCAATTTCGGAATATACCGCCGCATTATCGGGCAGAACAAATCTGCCGTTGCCCTCCTTGGCATAGACGGGCTTTGGAATAAGATTTAGCATTTTGTTTAACCTCATTAAAACAACATTGTTTTTTCATTATATCACAAAACTCTGTTGACAACAATACTTTTAAGGTAGTAAAATATAAAATAATTCAAAACAAATTCAAAACGAGTTAACATCTGCCCGTAGCACAATGGCTAATGCATCTGATTCCGATTCAGAAGATTGGGGGTTCGAGTCCCTTCGGGTGGACCAAAACAAAAAAGCAGGCTTTTGCCTGTTTTTTTGTTTTCTTTTAAGAGAAGGGACGAGAAACGAGGTTCCGAATTTTGAAGCCAACGGCTGATAAAATTCGGGAGAACAGTATTTTGGTTATCGTAGGGAATGCCGTCCTCGGCATTCCGCTTTTATTTTTTAACATAAATCAAAATACTTTAAATAAAAAATGAAAGGAAATCTTTCGGAAAACTGCAATTACTCTTGATAAAATCATCAAAAGATGATAATATAATACTCAACGGGCGCGTAGCTCAGTTGGGAGAGCGCTGCATTCGCATTGCAGAGGCCGAGGGTTCGACTCCCTTCGTGTCCACCAGCCGAGAGCTCGGCACCCAATCCGTTCCAAAGTGTTTTGCTACCATTAAGTTGGCAACTCGACCAAAAAGTTCGGATATGAGTGCCTTTGCTCCCCAATCGAGGGGCTCAATACCCATTCCGTTAAGGTCTTTCGTTGATTTCAAGCAAGCGAAAAGCTCGGATATGATAGTTAATGCTCCATCATAAAAGCCTCGTTCATAGGAACGGGGCTTTTGAAATACATTCTCTTTTTGAAAGGAACAAAAATGATAAGGAAGCTAACAAAAGCGGATGAGCCGCTTTATATGGCAATGACAGAGGAATTCTATAATTCCGAGGCTGTTTTGCACGCAATCCCCGAGGAAAACAGGCGCGCCTGCTTTGAGGAGCTTATGCGCTCGCAGGAATATGCAGAAGCCTTTATAATTGAACACGGCGAAAAGCCTGCCGGATATGCGCTTATTGCCAAAACCTTTTCACAGGAGGCGGGCGGCTTAACGGTTTGGATTGAGGAGCTTTATATTCGCCCCGAATTTCAGGGAAACGGCTTGGGAACTCAATTCTTTGAATTTATTCAAAAGGAAATTCCCGCAAGGCGTTACAGGCTCGAAATCGAGCCCGACAACGAAGGAGCAAGGGCACTTTACGAAAGGCTCGGCTTCAAATCACTTGATTATTCACAAATGATAAAGGATACCGAATAATATGGAGTTTAAATTTAAAAACGACGGCTTTAAAATTTTACAGATAGCCGACACACAGGAGGGCGCAAGGGTCAGCCCCGATACACTTGCGCTGATTAACGCGGCAATAGAAAAGGAAAATCCCGATTTGATAGTTTATTCGGGAGATCAGATTTGGGGCAAATCAAGCTTTAACGGCGATGCGCAAAAGATTGAAAGGGTTTTGCGTGAGCTTTGCGAGCCTGCTTTTTCAAGAAATATTCCCTTTGCAGTTTGCTTCGGAAATCACGACAGGCAGGTTGGTCTTTCAAACGAGGAGCAATTTGAAATTTATAAAAAATTCCCCTGCTTTATCGGCGAAAACAGTGCAGAATGCGACGGCTGTGCAAATCAGGTTATAGAAATAACGGACGGCGGAGAGCCTGTTTTTTTGCTCTATCTTATTGACAGCCACACAAGCCTTAAAGTCGGCTACGACAATGTTCACAAAAACCAAATTGAATGGTATAAAAATGTGCGCGACGAATATGAAAAAAAGTATTCGCGCGTTATTCCCTCTGTTGTTATTCAGCATATTCCCGTGCCCGAAATAACAAAGCTTCTGATTGAGTCCGACAAAAAGAGCAATGGTGCCGTTCAGGGCTTCAGAAACCACGCGGGTAAGTGGTATGTTTTAGACAGAAGCAAGGTAAATGCAAAAGGCTTTATGAAGGAATCTCCCGCCGACCCGATGGAAAACAGCGGAGAATTTGAGGCAATGACCGAAAAGGGAGATGTTAAGGGCATCTATTTCGGACACGACCATAATAATTCCTTTAACGGAATTGTTGACGGCGTTGACCTTGGCTACACACAGGGCGCAGGCTTTCATGTTTACGGACCGGGGCTTGACAGAGGAGTAAGAATTATCAATCTTAAAAAGGATTCAACTATTGAAACCTACGATTTAAGATACCGCGATATCGTTGGAAAAAGGGTTAAGGAAAAGGCAAAATTTGCTCTGCTTCAAATTATGCCGACAAATGTTTATGACGCTGTTCACAGAGCAATAAAAATAATTGCCTGCATTGCGGCAGTGATTATTTTAGTGCTTTTGTTAAGGCTTTTATAAGATAATTTGTTATATATTTATATACATATTAATTTTATTGTAACTTGACAACACAATTTATGTAACTTATAATTAAGATGACTATTTGAAAGGAGAAAATTTTACCTATGAAAAAACAAATTTCACTTGACACAGGTAAAAAGGTTTTTCCGATTATCCTTATGGCTTTGGGTATCGGAATTGCAATTGCAACACTGATTGTTAGGCTTAACATAATGGCACTTGTTTCGGTTTTATACTGCTGCATAATGTCTGCCGTTATCGTTCTTTCCTTAATAATCAAGAAAAAAGTTTACGCTCCTATGATTTACGGCTATGCCGCCTCCTGTATAGGTATGGTTGCATATTATGTTATCTGGGGTGCAGACGCAGGCTTCGGCGCATTCACAAGCGGACTTGCAGGCTTTAGCTCTGCTGACCATCCGTGGCTTACAGGCACAGGAAACATCGGCACAAGATTGCTCGGAAACCTTCTTTTAGTTCTTCCCTGCACAATCTGCCTTTGGGGACTTTTCTTTGTTGCCCGCCGCACCTTCAAAAAGGGCGCCGCAAAGAAAATTCTTTCAGGCGTGCTCAGTGTTCTTCTTGTTGGCACAAGCATTTTCTATGTTCTTACTATGAACCTTCGTTCAAAGCCGAACACAGTAAGAATGTGGGAGGGACAGGATGATTACCTTAATAATGTTGACAAAAATGCAACAAAGGAAAATCCGAATGTTCTTGTTATCCTTATGGATGACCTTGGCTACGGAGACGTTTCACTCAACGGCTCAATCTACAACACACCGAATATTGACAGCATAGGCGAAAACGGTCTTAACTTTGAGAATTTCTATTCATCATATTCCGTTTGCTCTCCTGCAAGATTTGCCGCTATGACAGGCAGATATCCTTACAGAGGCTATGCAGACAATGTTATTTATCCGACTGTTGACACATTATCTCCGTTTGCCGCAACAAGAGTGTTCAACTCTGTTGAGCTCGGCGCAAATGCAGACGGTATGCTCGGCGACGAAATTACCGTTGCGGAAACCTTTAAGGCCGCAGGATATTCAACAGGTCTTTTCGGTAAATGGCATCTCGGCGATTACAGCGAATATCTTCCCACAAATCAGGGCTTCGATTATTTCTACGGAAGCCATTATGTAAACGATATGACTCCGTTCTATCATGTTCGTGAAGAGGGCGGTCAGTACACAATCGCTCACGGAACAGATGAGCTTAAAGACCAGTCGGCAGCAACAAAGTGGATTCACGATGAAATTACCGCTTGGGTTACCGAGCAGGCTCAGTCTGATTCTCCTTTCCTTGCTTACTACACCTCCCCGTGGCCGCACGCTCCTGTTTTTGCAGGCGATGATTTTGACGGTGTTTCGGGTATGGGAACCTATGTTGACTGCGTAACCGAATTTGATACATATCTTGGCGAGCTGTTCAACACAATGGAGGAGCTTGGAGTTCTTGAAGACACCATTATCGTTTTCACAAGTGATAACGGACCTGCACTTGAAGGCTCAACAGCAGACCTTCGCGGCGGTAAATACCTTGCTTATGAGGGCGGACAGAAGGTTCCGTTTATGATTAGATGGGATAACGATAACGGCGCTCTCGGCGACAAAACAACAACAAGAACACAGAGCGCAACGCTTGTTGACCTCTATCCTACTCTTGTTGAGCTTTGCGGAATTACCGGCAAGGGCGGAACAGTTGAAAATTATCTTCCCGAGGACAGAATTATCGACGGTGTTTCAATGGCTTCTCTTCTTAAAAACGATGATGTTATTCACACCAAGGAGCACCCGATTCTTCATATGAAGCGTGAGGATATTAAGGCTATTCAGTATACAGTTTCAACCGAAAGCGTTTTGGAGCAGTATCCCGATTATGACTATGATGTTCTTACAAATAATGAATACATAACCTTTAAGTATTTTGATAAGATTCAGAACGATAACTCTGCATTCTTTGATAAATACCGCAAGAATTGGCTCCATATTTTAACAGATGACCACGGCGAAAACTACAACCGTACACCTGTTTATCCGGAAATTGCCGATGAATTCCACGAAAGACTTGATGAAATTCAGCAGGATTTCAAGGAAAACCGCAGAGGTATTATTAAAAACGAAAAATAAAAACGCATAGGGTAACGGTAATAATCCCAACCACGGTTTATCGTGGCAGATATTACCCTTACACAAAGGATTGTGATGAAATGCCACCTTTATCATTAATGATAAAGCCTGCGTCATCGCTTTGCAATCTTTCTTGTGAGTACTGCTTCTACCGAGATGTTTCCGAGCACAGGGAACATCTCGGTTTTGGCACTATGGCAAAGGAAACAGCCGAAACGCTCATAAGAAAGGCTCTTGAATTTGCAAACGGTGAGCCGGCGGCTTTTGCCTTTCAGGGAGGCGAGCCCACCCTTGCAGGATATGATTATTTTGAATATTTTGTTGAAGCCGTTAAAAAATACAATGTAAAAAACAGCCGTGTGTTTTTCAGTATTCAAACAAACGGCACTATGATTGACGATAAATGGGCGTCCTTTTTTGCGAAAAACGGCTTTCTCGTAGGCCTTTCGCTTGACGGCGACTATATCGGAAATAAATTCCGAAAAAAGCCCTCGGGAACAAATTCCT